>DATDCR010000198.1:0-6493 GCA_036524215.1 Burkholderiales bacterium | reverse complement strand
TCGGCGGCTTCGTGCTGCCGTTCTACTTCCTCTTCAACCCGGGGCTGAACATGGAAGGCGGGCTCGCCTACATCCTCGAGTGCATCGCCTTCGCCGTCGCGATGGTCAGTTTCGCTTCCCTGGCCATGCAGGGCTTCCTCGGCCAGCGCTCCATCGCCTGGCCGCTGCGGATTCTGCTTTTCGGCTGTGCCGTCGCCACGGTGTCGCCGCGCTTCGATGTGACGCTTGCCGCCACGATCGTAGGCGTCCTCGCGCTAGCCTTTGTTCAGCTGCGCGGCCGCCCACTTAAGGTCAACGTTTCCGCCTGACAGGATCACTCCAACCTTCCCCCGCAGCGGGAGCTTGCGGTGGAAGGCGGCGGCGAAGCCGAGCGCGCCGGTCGGCTCGACCACGATCTTCATCCGCTCCCACAGCCAGAACATCGCCGCGAGCAGCTCGGAATCCGTGACAGTCACCATTTCGTTCACGTAGCGCAGCAAGAGCGGAAAGGTCACGCTGCCGAGCGACGTGGTGCGCGCGCCGTCCGCGATGGTGTCGGGCACAGCGATGGTGACGATCTTCTTCTCCTTGAACGACCGTGTCGCATCGTCGCCCGCGGCCGGCTCGACGCCCACCACATGGCAGCGCGGCGCGAGCTCGCGCGCGGCGATCGCGCAGCCGGAAAGGAGCCCCGCGCCGCCGCAAGGCACGAGCAGCATGTCGAGCGCGCCGGTCTGATCGAAAAGCTCCTTTGCCGCCGTCCCTTGTCCGGCGACGATGTGCGGATGGTTGAAGGGCGGCACGGTGACCATGCCGCGCTCCTCCGCGACGCGCTTAGCCACGGCCTCGCGATCCTCGTTCATGCGATAGGTGACGACTTCGGCGCCATAGCCGCGCGTCGCCTCGAGCTTCACGCGCGGCGCGTTCTCCGGCATCACGATCACCGTCTTGATGCCGAGCAGCCGTCCAGCAAGCGCCACCGCCTGCGCGTGATTGCCGGATGAAAACGCGAGCACTCCACGGCGCCTTTCTTCCGCTCCCAGTTGAGACAAAGCGTTATACGCGCCGCGGAACTTGAACGCGCCCATGCGCTGCAGGTTCTCGCACTTGAAGAAGAGCTGCGCGCCCAGCAGCGCATCGATCGTCGACGACGTGAAAACGGGCGTGCGGTGCGCCGCGCCCTTGATGCGCTCGTGAGCGGCGGCGATGTCCGGGTAGGTGACCATGGCGCGATTGTAGAATGGGTCGATGGACTACTCCGGCTACCAGGATCTTCACGTCCGGCGCCTCGAGCCGGGCATCCTCGAGATCGTGATGGGCGAGGAGGGCGGCAAGCTTTCCGTCACGACGGCGCGCATGCATGCCGAGATGGCGCGCATCTGGCTCGACATCGACCGCGATCCGGAAACGCGCGTCGCGATCCTGCGCGGCGCCGGCAAGGGCTTTTCCGCCGGCGGCGACCTCGCGATGGTCGAGGAGATGATGCGCGACTTCGAGGTCCGCGTGCGCGTGTGGCGCGAGGCGAAGGACCTCGTCTACAACCTCATCAACTGCTCGAAGCTCGTCGTCTCGGCGATGCACGGCCCGGCCGTGGGCGCAGGATTGGTCGCCGGCCTGCTCGCCGACATCTCGATCGCCGCGCGAAACGCACGCATCATCGACGGTCACACGCGCCTCGGCGTGGCGGCAGGCGACCATGCCGCGATCGTCTGGCCGCTCCTTTGCGGCATGGCGAAGGCCAAGTACTACCTGCTTCTTTGCGAAAGCATCAGCGGCGAAGAGGCGGAGCGCCTCGGCCTGGTTTCGATGGTTTGCGAAGAGGAACAATTGCGGGAGAAGGCGCTCGAGGTCGCCCGCAAGCTGGCGGGCGGCGCCCAGACGGCGCTGCGCTGGACGAAGTATTCGCTCAATAACTGGCTGCGCATGGCCGGCCCGGCTTTCGACGCCTCGCTCGCGCTCGAGATCCTGGGCTTCACCGGCCCCGAGGCCAAGGAAGGCGTCGCCTCGCATCGCGAGAAGCGCAAGCCGTCCTTCCCGGCCGAGCCGGAAGGCTTCTAGGCCGGCTTGCTGAAGTCGAGCGCGTCGCCGGAAGCCTCGCTTGCGCTCGAGGCCGCGGCGGCCGGCGCCGTCGCGGTGGCGCCGCCGAGCAAGCGCTCCAGATCCTTGATCACGCCTGCCGCATCGGGCACCTGGCGTCCGAGCGTACCGAGCAGCACGCGCACCGGCAGGTCGGTGAGCGTGGGCTGCGGGTGATCGCGCAGGTGCGCGACGTTCTGCAAGGCCGGCACGATGCGGCCGCTGCGCACACCGGCCATCTCGTTCTCGAGGCCCTGGATGATCGCGGCCTGCGCGCGCGCGATGCCGAGCAGCAATTCAGCGAGCTGTTGTGCCGAGATGTCCATGGACGGCCTCCGTGGCTCGGATGGTAGCATCGGCGCGGTGTTCTCCTGGCGGCGTCCGTCGAATCTCGGCGTGAGCGGCGGTCGGCTCGCGCCGTGCAAGCGCACGCCGAACTGCGTCTCGTCGCAGGCCGATCCGCAGGACCGCGAGCACTACATCGCGCCGCTGCGGTTCTCCGGAACGATGGATGAGCTTCGCTCGATCGTCGGCTCCATGCCGGGCGCGAGCGTGATCCGAGCCGAGGGCGGCTATCTCTACGCCGAATTCCGCACGCGGCTCATGCGCTTCGTCGACGACTTCGAAATCGTGCGGGACGCAGACACGTTGCACGTGCGCTCGGCGTCGCGGCTCGGCCGGCGCGACTTCGGCGTGAATCGAAAGCGCGTGGAAGCGCTGCGCGCGCTTATCGAGGCGAGACGCTCAGTTCAACGATAACGGGCTGATGGTCGGAGGCGCGGTTCGCGCCATCGATCGAGATCGAGCGCAAGCGCGGCGCGAGATCCTCGGTGACGAAGACGAAGTCGCAGCAATAGGGCGACTGTCCCTCGTCCCGCTCATGCACGCGGAAGGTGTGCGGATGCGGCTGGCGGGGATGCAGATGCTCCCAGGCATCGACGAACTTCGGCGTGCCGTCGACGAAGGCCTCGAGGAAGCGCGCGCGCAAAGGATCCTGCGGCGGCAGGTTGAAGTCGCCGCACACCAGCGCGCTCGCCGGATGCGCCATCGGCTGATAAGGGCCCTCGTCCACGGCCGGCACGGTTTCGCGATTCGTCCCGCAGTGCAGCTCGCGCAGCCGCTCGATCTGCGCCGCGCGATGGCCGCTCGAGTAGTACTCGAGATGCGTGGTAACGACCCGCAGCGCGCCGAACGGCGCCTCGATCACGGCCTCCACCGCCGCGCGCGGCATGGTGGAGACGGCGGCTTGCGGCCAGGGCAGGGCGTGGCGCGTGACACGCCCAACCGGAAGGCGCGATGCGACGAGGTTGCCGAAATGCCGGCGGCTTCCAGCCGGGCCCGGCACGTCGACCGCCGTGCCAAAGAACAGCGCATAGCCGGGGAGCTCGCGCTGCAGCAGCTCGACCTGGTTCTCGCCGCGGCTGCCGGGCAGATCGCTGAAGCCGATGTTGATCTCCTGCAGGCAGAGCACGTCCGGGTCGCCAAGGCGGCGCGCCTCCGAGGCAATGCGGCCCGGGTCGACGATGCCGTCCACGCCGCGGCACCACTGCACGTTCCAGGTCAGCAGGCGCACTACGACTTCAGGTTCTTGAGGTTCAGCGCAACCATCTCGAGCTGCAGCGTATAGCTTCTCAGCTCGGGTTTGTGCTCCAGCCAGTCGAGGGTGCCCATCACCGCCATGGCGATCTGCGACGGCGGCTTGTGCTCGACGTCGGCGAGCAGGCTCGCGACTTCGGTCAGTCCCTGCTGGACCGCGATTTCGCGCGCGTGGATGAGCCGCTGCTCGATCGCCGCCCGATCCAGGTTGGTGGGCCAGCGCAGGGTTTCGGTTTCCGTCCCCATCCCTTCTGCTTCCAGTACAGAAGGATAAACCGTTTACGGCGCCCCGGCAGGCCTCGCTTCGATCAGTGCGGCGATCATGTTGGTGCCGCTCTCCATCTCGGCGAGGAAGTCGAGCAGCATCAGAAATACCGGCGTCGGCACGGGTTCCGAGGCGTCCATCCAGCGCAGAAAGGCGCCGGGCGGGGCGTCGAGCATCGCTCGCAGCCTTTCTTCGCCGCCCAGGATTCGCGCCGCCTTGCGCAGCGCTCGGAGTTGTAGCGATTCGCGCACCCGCCCATCTTCATGACGGGCACGTGCCGTGTAAGCCGGGTCCCCTAGTCCTTCCGGGCCCTTATGTGCTTATTTCCCTGCGCGATCGGCGCGGCTGCGGTATTTGCCGCGCGAAATGGCGCCCTTGCGGGACACCGAGCCGTAATTGTGGCTGTTGTCGGCCATCCCCTTGGCCGCTTCGCGCATGCGCTGCTCGGCGATGGTCTCGCGGCTCTTGGCCGCCCCGTACTTGCGTTTCATGGCTGCACTCGGCTGGAAGATCTGAAAGGGGCCGAATGGTACCCCATGCCGAGGCTGCCTAGCGCGGCAAGCCGACGGGATCGCGCGGATAAGGCTCGATGTCGGGAAGCAGCGTATGCGGCGGCCGTCGCCGCAGGACCAGCTTGCCGCTTCCGGCATAGGCGGCGTTCCTGCGCATGGCCTCGACGTAGGGATTGGCGCCGCCGAAATGGTAGGCCGCGTACTCGTGCGCCGCGCCCAGCTCGCGCTCCAGGCGCCGGGCGGCGCCGACGTAGAACGCCGGGGTCTTGGCGATCAGGTCGTCGCCGGACTTGAAGCGCGGCAGGCGCCGCGCGCCGCGCGGTGCGCCGAGCCGGCCGAGCACGAACTCCGGGTGCAGGCGATCGCGGCACTTCTCGAGATAACAGCGGTCGGCCATCTGCGCCATGATGTCGGCGGTGCCGAGCATCTGGCCCAGCCGGCGCGGCAGGCCGCCGGCAATGCGGATCGAGCTCGCGTCACGTTCGTAGCCGGTGAAGTGCACGAGCGTCGCCGCGAGCCGCGCCAGGCGCGCTTCGAGGCCAAGCTCGCTCGCGTAGCTTCTCAGGAAGAGCGCGCCGCGCGACACGTGCGTCACGGTGTATTCCGCGCCGTAGCGATGGCGATGGTCGTTGCGCTTCCTCAGGTAGCCGAAATCGTGGAACAGCGCGCTCACCACGCCCACGATGAAAAGCTCGGGCGTGAGCGGCTCGTCTGCCTCGGCGCGCTTTTCCTCATAGCCGTGCATCAGCCGCGCCATGGCGAGCGTGACCTCGAGCACATGCTGGATGTCGTGATACTCGGTGTCGCACGGCCAATACGCCAGGTCGCCGCCGCAATAGAACCGGCCGGCGTCCCGGAACGCCCGGTGCAGAAGGGCTGCCGAGCCGCGCGGATAGCACTGGCGGAAGAGCTCGATCACCGCTTCCGAGACCGCCGTGGCATCGGTCGTCTTCACGGTGCCGCTGATGTCGTAGACGTTGCGGTGCATAGGGGGTTTTCGCTGGATCAGTATAGGGATAGCATCGCGGCTTCCGGCATGACCTTTGTCACAGGTGACGGACCTCCCTCTCACCGACGAGGAAAAGGCGCAGATTCGTGAGCGCCTCCACGCGCTCGAAGTCGAGCACCACGATCTCGATGACGTGATCAACCGGCTGGCCGCCGACCCCACGCAGGACCGCCTGCAGCTGCAGCGCCTGAAGAAGCGCAAGCTCGTTCTGAAGGACCAGATCCAGCGCCTGCGCGCGCGCCTGATCCCCGACATCATCGCTTGACACCGGCTTGATAGCGCTCATTCAACGGGTCACGAGCGCGGCGGTCGAGGTAGACGGAAAGGAAATCGCCTCGATCGCGAAAGGCATCCTGGCCCTCGTCGGGGTCGAGCGCGGCGACGGCGAAGCGGAAGCCGCGCGGCTCGCCGAGCGTGTGCTCGCCTATCGGATCTTTGCCGACGCGCAGGGCAGGATGAACCTGTCGCTCAAGGACGTCGGCGGCGAGCTTCTTGCCGTGCCTCAGTTCACGCTCGCCGCCGATACCAATAGCGGCCTGCGGCCGAGCTTCTCGAGCGCTGCTTCACCCGCGGAGGGCGAGCGCCAGTTCAATTCGTTCGTGTCGAAAGCCTCCGCGGTGCGCGTGCAGACCGGGCGCTTCGGCGCCGACATGAAAGTCAGCCTCGTGAACGACGGGCCGGTGACTTTCTGGCTGCGCGTGCGGAATTCGGGGACAGAGCCCTAACTATTCCGGGGACCGCGCTATTTACGGCGACGCTTGGCGGATGAGTTAGGGCTCCGTCCCCGAATCGGTGCTGTTGCGTCGACCGTCTTGAACTTCGCGGGCGCCACGATCTCGAGCATCTGCACGTCCTTCGAGTGCCGGAGCTCACGGTGGCGGATGCGCGGCGGCTGGAAGAAGCAGCTGCCCGCCCTCATCATCACCTGGCCGACGCCTTCGTACTCGAACAGCACCCAGCCCTTCAGCACGTAGACGAACTGGACGTCGACGTCGTGGTAGTGCCATTCGCCGTGCGGGGCTTTGCCCGGTCGCGCGCGGATGACGTGCGCCACCA
>DATDCR010000197.1:0-7946 GCA_036524215.1 Burkholderiales bacterium | reverse complement strand
ATCCATCCAGGATTGCGGTGAGCGGCTCAAGCATGGGCGGGTATTACGCGGCGCGCGCCGCATCGAAGGAGCATCGCCTCGCCGCCTGCATCTCGCACGGCGCCATCTGGGACATCGAGCAGCGCTTCCGCGACCGCGGCGAGGAGCACGCGCTCGCCAACCACATGAAGTGGGTGTTCGGCGTGAAGAGCATGGCCGAGGCGATCGCCCGGGCAAAGCCGTTCAAGCTCGAAGGCGTGCTCGACGACATGAAGTGCCCGTACCTCGTCCTGCACGGCGGGCACGACGTGCTCGGGGTGGAGAACTCGAAGACGGTCTACGAGTACGCGAAATCGAAAGGCGTGAAAGCGACGCTGCGGCTGACGAGCGCCGAGGAGACCGGCGCGGAGCACTGCCAGCACGACAACCCGACGCTCGGGCAGGAACTCATGATCGACTGGCTGGCGGACATCTTCGGCATCGATCAGCGAGCGCTTTCCTTCTTCTGAAGGTAGTGGCGTCCGAGGTTTGGGTGCATAGTGGCCGTGGCATCCAACCTAGAGAGGAGAGCGCATGCCGAAATTCGTCATCGAGCGTGATTTGCCCGGCGCCGGCAAGCTGTCGCCGGCGGAGCTGAAAGGCGTGTCGCAGAAGTCGTGCGAAGTGCTGCGCGGCATGGGGCCGCGCGTGCAGTGGCAGCAGAGCTACGTCACCGACGACAAGATCTACTGCGTATACCTGGCCGACAGCGAGAAGGACGTGCGCGAGCATGCGCAGAAGGGCGGTTTTCCGGCGAACCGCATCTCGGCCGTGCGGGCCGTCATCGATCCTTCGACGGCGGACTAAGGAAACGATACGGGGTCAGGGAATTAGTGCCCTGACCCCGAATTGGTATTAGGCGGTGAGAGAGACGCAGGCTTCCTCGTATTTGCCGGCGCCCATGTCCTGGCCTTCGAAGATGCCGCGCTCGCGGATCCACTTGAAGGAATCCTCGAACACCTCCTTCGTGTAGGTCTCGAACACGATGCGCTCGCCGGGCCCCCAGCGACGCGTGTCCATCAGCGGGATGAAGCGCGCCGGGAACTCCTTCTTGTAGTAGTGCGTATAGAGCTCGGGGCGAAGGTCGATGTCGCGCTGCGCGTTGCGAAGCGCGCGGAAGTACTTCTTCACGTCCTGCGGATCCGGCTCGTTGTTCAGCATCGACGCCATCATGAAGGTGGTGTCGATGATCTTGCGGAAGCCCATCTGCTCGAGGAAGTAGTACGGGCCCGAGAACACCGCCGCCGCCGGCACCTTGCGGTCGAAGAGCTTCTCCATGCGCGAGAAGAGGATGCCGTCGGCGAAGGAGAGCTTGATGTCCGAGAGCGGCATGTATTGCTCGAGGGCCTGGATGGTGGAGTAATGGCTGCCCGACTGGTGGCCGACCGAGATCGGCACGCCGCGCAGGTCCTCCGGCGTCTTGATCGGCGACTCGGGCGGAACGAACACCGCCGAGGGCGAGACCGAATACGCGTCGGCGTACATCTTGGCGTGCCCCTTCGACGCGGCGACGTTGACGGTCCAGTGGCAGGCGCAGCTCACGTTCGAGTCGCGGCCGGCCTCGATGTTCTGGAACGCGCCCACCTTGTTGGGCGTGGCATGCGCCTGGGCGAGGTCCTTGCCCTTGAAGGCCTCGCGGAACTCGTAGTCGAGCCCTTCGGCCTTGAAGTAGCCCTTTTCCTCGGCGACCCACTCGTGCAGCCGGAAATGCGGGGTGATCAGGAACTTCGACTTCGCCATGTGACTCCTCCTGGGTTAACAGCAGACGGATCCGCGGGCTTCGGCGACGCGGCGTTCTCGAATCATGCCGACGTGCGCTTCCATGAATTCGCGCGCCTCCCGTGGCTGGCGCGCTTCGATGAGGACGAGCAGGCGCCGATGCGCCTCGAGGATGCGGCGGGCGACCGCCCTGTTGAGCGTGCGGTTGCGGTTTGGCCACGACACGTGCTGCAGCGAGATGAGCTGGTAGTGCAGCACGCGGTTGTGCGACGCGTCCGCGATGGCCAGGTGAAAGCGAAGGCTCGCGCGCGTGAAGGCATCGAGGTCGTGCAGCAGGCTTTCGGCCTCGGTGAGCAGCGTCTTCAGGGCCAGCACGTCGGCCTTGGTGGCGCGCTGCGCGGCCAGCTCGGCGGCCAGCCCTTCGACCGCGCCCTGCGCGGCAAGGATCTCTTCCGCATCGATGTCCGCGAGCTCGAGCTGCACGGCCAGCGCCTCGGCGAAGAGCGCCGGATTGCCATGGGTGATGCGCGCCCCGCCCCCGGCACCGCGTGCGATCTCGACGATGCCCATCGCCTCGAGCGTGCGCAGCGCGTCGCGCGCCACGATCCGGCTCACGCCATGCGTCGCCGCCAGCTCCTTCTCCGTGCCGAGGAAGTCCCCGGGACGGTAGCGCCGCTCGAACAAGGCATTGCGCACATGCGACACCAGGCGCGAGGCCATGGTCGGACTGCGACGCGCGAAAAGGGGGTGCACGCTCATCGGAAGAGGGCGATCCTAAAGATGATATCTTTTGCGGTCAAACGCAAAAGCTGGCAAGAAGCAGGTCATCTGCAGGTGCGCCGTAGGCGCGGCGACGCTAGGCTGCCACGCATGTCGCGCACCCACGACTGCCATGTCAGGAAGGCGATTAGCCCGAGCGGGCCGCTAGGCGCCGAAGCATGGCGCAATGTGCCGGGTCTAGCGTAGTGCCATGAAGACCCACACCGAGCTTGAGCAGCAGGTCGAGTCTCTCTTCCAGCGTTGCCCGGAGCTGTGCGGTTTCTCGGTGCGCAGCGAGAACGACGAGCTCTTCGTGAGCGACGTCGGCATCGCGCCGCGCCTCTCTGCCGAGCAGTACGGCGAGATCTTCCAGGACATCGCCAAGACGCTGTCGGAGTTCCTCGAGGAGGCGCCGGATGCCTCCGAGTACCTGCGTGGCCGCACCTTTGCGCGGACCCTGCACTGACGCTGCGCTGAAGGTTTCTTGCGTTCCTGACTGACGCCGCCGGGCGTCACGCGGCGCGTTCCCTGTAGCAGTTTTAACACTCGCGTAGCAATTCCCGTACTCGGGGTTTGGTTGTAGTGCGCTCGGGAAAATTCCGATGTCGCGATGCCTCGATCATCTGTAGTATGCGCAGTGACATTGCGTTACCTGAAAGCGCTACAGATGAAGACTCTCGAATTCAAGCCCGGCCTTCCCGACAGCCTGCTCGTCCGCCTCGAAGCGGATGTCGCGGCCAAGATCCGTGCGCTCTTCGCGCGCTGCCCGACGTTGCACGGCTTCTCGGTGCAGGACCGCGCCATGCTGCCGCGCGAGCTGGACCAGACGCGCATCCCGGACGCCGACCTCTTCGTCACCGAGATCGGCGTGTTCCCGAAGCTCGATTCGCAGTACGACGAAATCTACGACGAGATCACGCTCGCGATCTCGGACCTCGTGAAGGACCAGCCGCACGCGTTTGATTTCCTGCGCGGGCGCACCTTCGCGCGCACATTGCACTGAACAAGGGGTAGTCGTAGGGAGCTAGGCGCTCGTCGCCGCGGCCAGGCAGAAACTGGTCGCGGCGGCTGGAGCGCCTTTTCATTTGTATCGGTACACCACGAGCTTGTCCGCCGCCGATTCCGGCGTCCACACTTCGCCCTCGCGGCCGTGGATCTGCCGCACGTTCGCCGTGCGGCTCGAGGAACGGAAGGTTTCGAACTTCTCGGCCTGGGGATCGAACCGCAGCATGACCTGCGCGCTCCACTCCGACAGCCATATCTTGTCGGCCGCATCCACGTACACCGCGTAGACGCGCGGTTCCGCGCCGGGCGCTTTCCAGGTTCTCCACTGTCCGCTCGCCGGCTCGTAACGGCTGAGGTTGCCGGCGTTCCATTCGGCCACCCACACGTTGCCCTTGGAATCGGACCACACGCGCCGCGCGCCCTGGCGCCGGGTCGGCGGCTCGATCACGGTCGCGGCTGCGCTCGCGGCATCGATGCGGGCGATATAGGAGCCGGCGAGCGACGCGTAATACACCGTACCCTCCGGCGTCGCATGGATGCCGTACGGTCCGGCGCCTTTCGGCGCGTCGAACACTTTCACCTCGCCGCTGTTCGGATCCAGGCGCCCATAGATGCCGCTCTGGCCGGTGAACCAGTAGATCCCGCGGCGATCGAAGACGCCCGTATTGAGGTTGCTGTATCCGCTGCCTTCCGGCAGGTTCCAGGCCTTCACCGCGCGGGTCCCGGGATCGACGCGCACGATCGCGTTCTGCCCGCCGTCGGTGAGCCACGGCGCGCCGTCCTGCGCCAGCGTGACGCCATGCGGCGCCGAGCCGCGGCCGAGCGCGATGAACTCGACCTTTCCGGTCGCGGGATCGAGCCTGCCGAGGTGCCCGCTCGCCTGCGCCGAGAACCACACCGCGCCGCCGGGCGCAGGATCGGCCCACACATCGTGGATGCCGTGGCCTTTCGGCACGCGGTACTCCTGCACCGTGACCTGCGCCCACGCCGGCATCGCCAACAACAGCAATAAGAGGAGCTTCATCGCAAGGCGTCTTTCAAGAAAGCCATGGTGCGTTTCCACGCCAGCTCCGCGGCCTGCTGGTTGTAGCGCGCGCCGGCGGTGTCGTTATGGAAAGCGTGATCGGTGCCCGGATACACATGGAGCGCGGCGCGGCGCGCGACATCCTCGATGTGCGCATTGAGGCCGCGATTCTCGTGAATCACCACCACGGCCGGTATTTTTGCCGCGGCTTGCTTCGGCCTTGCCACGTAGCATCGCATCCCGCCGTACTCCAGCGTGCCGGTCTCGAGCCGCGCATCCTCGCGGCTGACCTGGTCTGCGTAGGCGTTCTCGAGCAGCGGCAGCAGCGCCGCGGCAGCGGCGCATGCGTGTATTCGTCGTAAAGGGCGACGATGCGGGGATTGATGTACATTGGGCTGAAGCTTACAGGGCGAATATAACGTGACCGAAAAGAGCGCCTTTACCCTCGACCTCAGCCTGCAGGTCGGCAAGTACGACATCCACAAGCTGCTCGGCAAGGGCGCGACGGGCACGGTGTACCTCGCGCGCGATACCTTCACGGGCAAGGAAGTCGCGCTGAAGACCATCGAGCCGGAGGTGTTCCGCGACCCCGAGTTCGGCACGGTCTACCGCACGCAGCTCCTGAACGAGGCCTCGCTCGCCGGAAAGCTGCGCCATCCGCACATCGTCGCCATCCTCGATGCGGTGGTCGGCGAGGATTCGGGCCACATCGCGATGGAGCTGGTCACGGGCGGCGACCTTTCCGCCTATGTCACGCCCGAGAAGCTGCTGCCGGTGGCCGACGTGCTGCAGATCGGCTTCAAGTGCTGCGGCGCGCTCGACTACGCGGCGAAGGAAGGCATCGTCCACCGCGACATCAAGCCGGCGAACATCATGGTCGCCTCGGGCACCGACGTGAAGATCGCCGACTTCGGCGCCGCCATCCTGAAGAAGAGCCAGGTGGTGCAGACCGCGCAGATGGGCTCGCCGTACTACATGTCGCCCGAGCAGATCCAGGGCAAGGACGTCAACTTCCACACCGACATGTATTCGCTCGGCGTGGTGCTCTACGAGCTTCTCGTCGGCCGCAGGCCGTTCCTGGCCGAGAAGCTCGAAGCGCTGATGGACAAGATCATCAAGCTCGATCCGCTGCCGCCCTCCGAGGTGCGCAAGGACCTGCCGAAGTCGCTCGACCCGGTCATCCTGCGCGCGCTGATGAAGACGCCGGAGAAGCGCTATGCGAGCTGGGCGGACTTCGCGCTCGAGCTCTCCAAGGTCGGCCAGAGCGTGCTGCCGCCGGGCGCGATCCCGGACAGCGAGAAGTACGTGGTGCTGAAGGCGGTGCCGATGCTCGCCAGCCTTTCGGATGCGGAAATCTGGGAGCTCGCGCGCGCCGGCAAGTGGTCGCGCGTGCCGAAGGGCAAGGTGATCGTGAAGGAGAAGGACAAGGGCACGAGCTTCTACTTCCTCGCGCGCGGCGACGCCAAGGTGACGCGGCAGGGGCGGCTCCTCAACGTGGTCGGCGGCGCCGAGTTCTTCGGCGAGATGGCCTACATCGCCGGCGGCGAGGCGCGCCATGCCACGGTGGAGTCGCACACCGACCTCCTGCTCGCCGAGTTCGTGCCCGCCGCGCTCGATGCGATGAGCCTGGGCGCCCAGCTGCAGCTGACGCGCGCGCTCGTGCGCAACGTTTCGGACCGCCTGGCACTCGCCAATACGCGCATTGCGCGTTAGCCTTTCCCAATGAAGGCGAAGCGCATCGCCATCCTGGAGGCGCGGCTCGGCAGGCAGCTCGCCGAGCTGGTCGAGAGCCGCGGGGGCGTGCCATTCCACGCGCCGGCGCTCGCCGAGCTTCCGGACATCGATGCCGCGGCGATCGCCGAGCTCGTCGGGTCGCTCGAGGCGGCGCCGCCGCGCGCGGTCATCTTCCAGACCGGCGTCGGCACGCGCGCCCTGTTCGACGCGGCCGAGCGGCTCGGCATCGCGCAACGCTTCCTGGACATCCTGCAGAAGACCAGCGTCGTGGTGCGCGGGCCGAAGCCGGGCGGGCCGCTGCGCTCGCGCGGCGTGCGCATCGATCGCAGCGCGGCGGAGCCGTTCACGACGCGCGAAATTCTCGACGCCATGAAGGATCTGGACCTGCGCGGCGCGCGCGTCGTGATCCAGCGCCACGGCGCGGCGAACGTCGAGCTCGACCGCGCGCTCGAGGCGCGCGGCGCGCAGGTCCTCGAGATCCCGACCTATCGCTGGTCCTTGCCGCAGGACACCCAGCCGCTCGCCGATCTCATCGCCGCGCTCGAGCGCGGCAGCATCGACGCGGCGGTGTTCACCAACGCGGAGCAGGTGCGCAACCTGTTCGCCGTGGCGCGCCAGCTCGGACGCGCGGAAGCGCTGCGCACGGCGCTCAATGCCACGCTTGTCGCGTCCATCGGGCCGGTGGCGTCGGCCGCGCTGCGCGATGCTCAAGTGTCGGTCGCCGTCGAAGCGAGCCCGCCGAAGCTCGGCGCCCTGATGTCATCCCTGGAGGCAGCGCTCTCATGAGACTCATCCTTCTTTCCCTGCTTTTCGCCGGCCAGGCCTTCGCGCAGGGCTATCCGTCGAAGCCGATCCACCTCGTGGTCGGCTTCACGCCCGGCGGCGCGGCCGATTTCGTCGCGCGCAGCTTTGCCGATCCGCTGTCGCGCGCGCTCGGGCAGTCGATCGTGGTGGACAACAAGCCGGGCGCCGGCTCGAGCATCGCCGCCGAGTACGTGGCGAAGAGCACGCCCGACGGCTACACGGTCCTCATCGCCAGCCCTTCCAGCATCCTCGTCAATCCGCTGCTCAATCCGAAGATCGGCTACAACTCGTTCCGCGATCTCGCGCCGGTGAGCAAGGTGAGCTCGTCGCCGCTGGTGGTGGCGGTGAATCCGGGCGTAGGCGTCAACACGCTCGCGGAATTCATCGCGCTCGCCAGGAAGAATCCGGGCAAGCTCAATTTCGCCTCCTCCGGCAACGGGTCGGCGCCGCATCTCGCCGCGGTGCTTTTCCAGCGCGTGGCCGGCGTCGAGCTGCTGCACGTGCCATACAAGGGCGGCGCGGGCGCCGTGCAGTCCGTGCTCGCAGGCGATATGTTCACTTCTTTGGGACACACGCGCAGGCAATTGGCACAGGTGGTGCAAAGCCAGAGTTCAGGCGCTTCGGTTAGGTCAGTGCCTGTTTGGGCATAACGATAAAGTTTGCGCGGACCATAATTGCCGACCACATCCACCGGGCATACGGGTACACACTTCGCACACTGATAACAATTCGCAAAAGATTCCGCGTTCGGCAGGTCAGCGATTTTCTCGATCAGTTCTGGCGTGTACTCAAAGAGCGTCCGCTGTTCGAACATACGGTTCCAGTGACCAGATATATCCACGCCATCCACGACGGCATGTTCTTTTTCTACGTATTTCGCTTT
>DATDCR010000196.1:0-2545 GCA_036524215.1 Burkholderiales bacterium | reverse complement strand
CGTCGCCTGCGGCGAATGCGTGCAGGCCTGCCCGACCGGCGCGCTGATGCCGGCGCGCGGCGTCGGCCTGAAGAAGATCGAGAAGACGGTCGACTCGGTGTGCCCTTTCTGCGGCGTGGGCTGCCTGCTCACGTATCACGTGGCCGAGAGCAAGATCCAGTTCGTCACCGGCAAGGACGGCCCGTCGAACCATAACCGCCTGTGCGTGAAGGGGCGCTTCGGCTTCGACTATGCGCACCATCCGCACCGGCTCACGAAGCCTTTGGTCAGAAGAGAGAACGTCAGGAAAAGCGCTGAGTTCGTCGTCGATCCGGGCAACTGGTCCGAAGTGTTCCGCGAGGCGAGCTGGCCGGAAGCGCTGGCGCTCGCCACGGGCGGGTTGCGCAAGATCCGCGACCAGGACCCGTACGCGCTCGCCGGCTTCGGCTCGGCAAAGGGCTCCAACGAGGAGGCTTACCTCTTCCAGAAGCTGGTGCGCACCGGCTTCGGCACCAACAACGTCGATCACTGCACGCGCCTTTGCCACGCCTCGTCGGTCGCGGCGCTGCTCGAGGGCATCGGCTCCGGCGCGGTGTCCAACCAGGTGAACGATGTCGAGCACGCCGAGGTCATCTTCCTGATCGGCGCCAACCCGACCTCCAACCATCCGGTCGCCGCGACGTGGATGAAGAACGCGGTAAAGCGCGGCGTGAAGCTCATCTATGCCGATCCGCGCCGCGGCGAGCTGTCGCGCCACGCCTGGCGCATGCTCCAGTTCAAGCCCGACACCGACGTCGCGCTGCTGAACGCGATGATCCACACGATCATCGACGAGGACCTGGTCGACAAGAAATTCATCGCCGACCGCACCAGCGGCTTCGAGGCCCTGAAGGCGAATGCCAGCAAGTTCTCGCCGGAGAAAATGGCGCCGATCTGCGGCATCCCGGCGCAGACCATCCGCGAGGTGGCGCGTGCCTATGCGAGCTCGAAGGGCTCGATGATCCTGTGGGGCATGGGCGTCTCGCAGCACATCCACGGCACGGACAACGCGCGCTGCCTGATCGCGCTCACGCTGATGACGGGCCAGGTCGGCCGCCCCGGCACCGGGCTGCATCCGCTGCGCGGCCAGAACAACGTGCAGGGTGCTTCCGACTCGGGGCTCATCCCGATGATGTACCCGGACTACCAGCGCGTCGCGACGCCCGAGGCGCAGCAGCGGTTCGAAAAATTATGGGGAACCTCGCTCGATCCGAAGCCGGGCCTCACCGTCGTCGAGATCATGAACGCCGCCTATGAAGGGAAGATCCGCGGCATGTACATCATGGGCGAGAACCCGGCGATGTCCGACCCGGACCTCCAGCATGCGCGCGCCGCGATGGCGAAGCTCGAGCACCTGGTCGTGCAGGACATCTTCCTCACCGAGACCGCGTATCTCGCCGACGTCGTGCTGCCGGCGAGCGCGTGGCCCGAGAAAGACGGCACCGTCACGAATACCGACCGCATGGTGCAGCTCGGCCGCAAGGCGCTCAAGGCGCCGGGCGAGGCGCGCGAGGACCTGGCGATCATCATCGACATGGCGAAGGGCCTGGGCCTCGACTGGACCTACCGCCATCCCAGGGACGTGTGGAACGAGATGCGCCAGTGCATGGACTCGATCCGCGGCATCACCTGGGAGCGGCTCGAGCGCGATTCGTCGGTCACCTATCCCTGCGAGAACGAGGGCGATGCAGGAGAGCCGGTGGTGTTCCGTACGCATTTCCCGACCGCGACCGGTCGCGGGCGCTTCGTCCCGGCCGATCTCATCCCGGCCGCCGAGCGCCCGGACAAGGCGTACCCGATGGTGCTCATCACCGGCCGGCAGCTCGAGCATTGGCACACCGGCGCGATGACGCGCCGCTCGGGCGCGCTCGATGCGATCGAGCCCGAGCCCGTGGCGACCCTGCATCCGCTGGACCTGGACGCGATCGGCGCGCGGCCTGGCGCCCTCGTCACGGTCGAGTCGCGTCGCGGCAGCATCTCGCTCTACGCGCGCGCCGACGCGGGCACGCCGCGCGGGGCGGTGTTCATCCCCTTCTGCTATTACGAGGCGGCGGCCAACGTCCTCACCAATCCGGTGCTCGACCCATTCGGCAAGATCCCGGAGTTCAAGTATTGCGCCGTACGGGTTAAGTCGGGCGGCGAGCGCCCCGGCGACCCCGGCTATGGCAAAGGGCGTACACTGGAAGAGCTGTACGGCTAGTAAGCATTCGTAACCTCTCGGGGAGGAGGCCATGCCGGTTATCGCCATCACGCGCGAGATGGGCTCGCTCGGCAAGGACGTTGCTCGCGGCCTGGGCGAGGAGCTCGGCCTGCCGGTGATCTACCACGAGGTGATCGACCACCTCGCCGACCGCATGCGAGTGCGCAAGAGCCATGTCATCCGCCTGCTCGATGGCAGCGCTGGCCTGGTCGAGCGCCTGACGGCCGACAAGACCAGCCTTTCCATCTTCACCGCGGACGAGATCTACGCCATCGCGGCCGCGGCCGGCAACAAGGGCGGCGCGATCATCCGCGGCTGGGGCGCGAC
>DATDCR010000195.1:0-11767 GCA_036524215.1 Burkholderiales bacterium | reverse complement strand
CATCGTGAAGGCGCGCTCACGTCAGCTGCCGGCGCCGCTTTATCAAGCGATCGACCCGATCGCGTCGCTGCCCTCGGAAGCCAAGGTGAAGCTGCTCGAAAGGCTCGAGCGCAAATGCCGCGCGCTCGACCCGCGCGTCACGCAGGTGATGGCGAGCCTGGGCGGCGAGTACGAGGTCGTCCTCATCGCTCGCGCCGATGGCTTCCTCGCCGCGGACGTGCGCCCGCTGGTGCGCTTGTCAGTGCAGGTGATCGCCGAAGCGAGCGGCCGGCGCGAAAGCGGCAGCGCGGGCGGCGGCGGCCGCACCGATTACGCGCACTTCACCGACGAAATGCTCGACCTCTACGCGAAGCAGGCCGTCTCGCAGGCGCTCGTGAACCTCGACGCGAGACCCGCGCCGGCCGGCACGATGACGGTGGTGCTCGGCCCGGGCTGGCCCGGCGTGTTGCTGCACGAAGCCGTGGGCCACGGCCTGGAAGGCGATTTCAACCGCAAGGGCAGCTCGGCGTTTTCCGGCCGCCTCGGCCAGCGCGTCGCCGCGCGCGGTGTCACGGTGGTCGACGATGGCACGATTCCCGGCCGGCGCGGCTCGCTCACGGTCGACGACGAAGGCACGCCGACGCAACGCAACGTGCTGATCGAGGATGGCGTGCTGCGCGGCTACCTGCAAGACAGCCTCAACGCGCGCCTGATGAAGATGCCGCTCACCGGCAATGCACGACGCGAATCGTTCGCGCACCTCACCATGCCGCGCATGACCAATACCTACATGCTGGCCGGCCCCCATAACCCGAAGGAAATCATCGCCAGCGTGAAGAAAGGGCTGTACGCCACCAACTTCGGCGGCGGCCAGGTCGACATCACCAACGGCAAGTTCGTCTTCTCCGCCGCCGAGGCCTATCTCATCGAGGACGGCAGGATCACTCATCCGGTGAAAGGCGCCACCCTGATCGGCAACGGGCCCGACGCGCTGACGCGCGTGACGATGATCGGCGACGACCTCGAGCTCGACACCGGCGTCGGCACCTGCGGCAAGGAAGGGCAGAGCGTTCCAGTGGGCGTCGGCCAGCCGACGCTGAAGATCGAAGGCTTGACCGTTGGAGGAACCGCCTGAGCAGCGTCGACGATCTGGCGGCGCAGATTGCGGACGGTGCGCTCGTCGCGCTGCCGCCGGACTACTCGCTGCCGGCGATGGAAGCGGTGCGCGCGCTGATTCGCCGCAAGGCGAAGAACCTGCGCCTCCTCGGCGTGCCGGTGCTCGGCTTGTCGGCCGACCTGCTGATCGGCGCGGGCTGCGTGGCCGAGGTGCACTCGAGCGCCGTGTCGCTCGGCGAAGCGGGACTCGCGCCGCGCTTCAGCGAAGCGGCCGAGCGCGGCGAGATCAAGATGGTCGATTACACGTGTCCGGCGGTGCACACCGCGTTGCAGGCGACGGAGAAGGGCGTGCCCTTCATGCCGCTGCGCGGGGTCATCGGCTCCGATCTCGCCAGGGACCGCAGCGACTGGCAGGTCGCGCAGAACCCGTTTTCCACCGGCAAGGATCCGATCCTCCTCGTCTCGGCCATCGTCCCCGACGTCGCGCTCTTCCACGCGCGCTGGGCGGATGAGGCGGGCAACGTCTGGGTCGGCCGCCGGCGCGAGCTCGCCACCATCGCGCACGCTGCGCGCACGAGCTACGTCAGCGTCGAGGAGCTGCGCCCGGGCGACATGCTGGAAGACGAGCTTCTCGCGCCGGGCGTCATCTCGTCCACCTACATCACCGGCATTGCCAGGGCAGAGCGCGGGGCGTGGCCGCTCGGCGTGGCCGATGTGTACGGCATCGATGACGCGCACATCGCGCAGTACGCGAAGCGCGCGCGCACGCGCGAAGGCTTCGCGCAGTATCTCGACGAGTTCGTGTGGTCCAGAAGGAAGAGCTCCTTGCCTGCGTGATTGCGCGGCTCGTCGCGCGGTTGAGCGACGGGCCCGCGCATGTCGCGGTCGGCGCGGCGTCGCCGATCCCGGCCAGCGCCTGCGAGCTGCTGCGGGCGCAAGGCCTGCCGCTGCGCATTTCGATGCTGCACCGGCGCCGCGCCAATCCCTTCACCGAAGGCTCGCGCGAGCTGTTCGACCTCGCCGGCCAGGGCCGCATCGATTTCTTCTTCCTCGGCGGGGCGCAGATCGACGGCGCGGCGAACATCAACCTCGTGCAGGCGGAAGGGCGGCGCTTTCCCGGCTCCTTCGGCTCGGCCTTCATGTACTTCACCTGCCGGACGATCCTCTTCCGCGAAGAGCACTCGCGGCGCGTCCTCGTGCCGCAGGTCGATTTCATCTCGGCGCCGGGCTCGAGCGCGGACGATGTGGTGCGGCCCGGCGGTCCGGCGGCGCTCGTGACGGGCAAGGCGCTCTTCGCGTGGCAGAAGGCGCGGCGCCGCTTCGCGCTGCAGAGCGTGCATCCGGGACACACGCTCGATGAAGTTCGCGAGGCGACCGGCTTTGAATTCGATGTCGGCGACATCGCGGAAACCCCGGCGCCGAGCCAACACGAGCTCGATCTCCTGCGCGGCGCGGTTGCGCGCCGCATCGTCGCCGATTACCCCGATTTCGCAAGACGGGTCTGGGCATCTACACTAACCGGATGAACGCTCCCGAAAAGCTCGGGCAGTACGATCGCGCCGCGCAGGCGGTCGGCAACATCGTTCATCTCGAGCATTTCAACGTGGTGATCCCCGACCAGCGTCTCGCCACCTTGTTCTACGTCGTCGGCATCGGCGGCACGCGCGACCCGTTCATCTTCCCCGGCCTGGAGAACATGTGGGTCAACTTCGGCCGCACGCAATGCCATCTGCCGAGCCGCGGCGCCACGCCACGCGCGGAAGTGCTGCGCGGCACGATCGGCTTCGTCGTGCCCAGCCTCGACGATCTGATGAAGCGCTTCGAGCATGCGGGCAAGGAGATGAAGCGCGTCGCGCCGGAGGCGGCGAGCCAGTTTTCCTTCCACAGGGTTGGCGAGGCGGTCGAGGCGACCTGCCCGTGGGGCAATCGCGTGCGCTGCCACGCGCCCTCGCCGCAATTCGGCCGCACCGAGCTCGGCGTGGTCTATGTGGATTTCGACGTGCCGCGCGGCACGGCGGAAGGCATCGCGCGCTTCTACAGCGATGTCCTTCGCGCCCCTTCGCGCGCCGAAAGCGCACGGGCGACGGTTCCGGTCGGGCGCGACCAGCATCTGTACTTCACCGAGACCGACCGGCCGCTGCCCGCATACGACAACCACCATATCCAGGTCTACATCGCCGACTTTTCGTCGCCCTACGAGTGGCTGCGCGCGCGCGATCTCATCACCATGGAGACCGACGCCAACGAATGGCGCTTCCAGTGGATCGTCGATCCGCGCGACGGCACGAAGCTCTTCCAGATCGAGCACGAAGTGCGCAGCATGAAGCATCCGCTCTTCGGCCGGCCGCTCGTCAACCGCAATCACGCCGTGACCAACATGACCTACGTGCATGGGCAAGACACTTTCCGCGGAACTTACTAGGCTCTGGAACGACTACGAGCGGCCGCATGCCGACCTGCGCGAGGCGCTCGAGCGCTTCGAGCGGGCCGGCGAGCTGCTGCGCATCAAGGGCGCCGACTGGAAGCTCGAGATGGGCACGCTCGCCGAGCTCGTCTACCGGCAGGAGAACCCGCCGGCGATCCTGTTCGAGGATATTCCGGGTTATCCGAGGGGCTTCCGCGCGATCTCGGGCGCGACCAACTCGGCGCGGCGCCTGGCCATCGTGCTCGGCTTCCCGACCCCGTCGCATCCGCTCGACGTGGTGCGCGCCTATCGCGACCGCATGAAGATGCACAAGCCGATTGCGCCGCGCGTCGTGACGCAAGGCCCGGTGCTCGAGAACGTGCTCTCCGGCAAGGACATCGACGTGCTGAAGTTTCCGGCGCCGCTCCTGCACGAGCATGACGGCGGCCGCTATCTCGGCACCGACGACCTGGTCATCATGCGCGACCCGGACGAAAGCTGGGTGAACTGCGGCACCTACCGCTCGATGGTGCAAGGACCGGATCGCCTCGGCCTGTGGATCTCGCCCGGCAAGCATGGGCGCCAGATCCGCGAGAAATACTGGCGTGACGGAAGGCCTTGCCCGGTGCTGATCAGCTGCGGCCACGACCCGCTGCTGTTCCTCGCCGGAGGCAACGAAATCCGCTTCGGCCTTTCCGAATACGACTACGCTGCCGGCCATCGCGGCGCGGCGTACGAGGTGATCGAGAGCGAGCTCTACGGCCTGCCGATGCCGGCGCATGCCGAGATCGTCATCGAAGGCGAGATGCATCCGGGCGACACGGCCGCGGAAGGACCGTTCGGCGAATTCACCGGCTACTACGCGGGCGGGCGCACGGCGCAGCCGGTGGTGCGCGTGCAGCGCATCTACCACCGCAACGATCCGATCCTCGGCATCGCCTCGCCGATGGTGCCGCCTTCCGACTTCTCGTACTCGAAGTGCGTCATGAAGGCCGGCATGATCTGGGATGAAGTCGAGCGTGCCGGACTGTCCGGCGTGAAAGGCGTCTGGGTGCACGAGGCGGGCTGCGCGCGCATGTTCAATGTCATCGCCATCAAGCAGGCCTTCGCCGGGCACTCGAAACAGGCGGCGATGCTGGCGGCGAGCTGTCAATCCGGCTCCTATCTCGGCCGCTTCGTGGTGGTCGTGGATGACGATGTCGATCCGGCCAACCTGGAGGAAGTGATCTGGGCGATGTGCACCCGCTGCGACCCCGCCGAGGACATCGACATCGTGCGGCGCGCGTGGAGCGGACCGCTCGATCCGCGCCTGCCGAAAGGAACGACCTGGAACTCGCGCGGCCTGATCGACGCCTGCCGGCCTTACCCGATGCTGGGAGAATTTCCGCCCGTGGTTAAGGCTTCGAAAGAGCTGCGCGACCAGGTAAGTGCTAAATTTGCGGCGCAGCTCAAGAAACGGGAATAAAGCGGAGCCTCCGAACGGTGGCGGACGTCAGGGTCGAGATTCTGAATTGGGAGCAGGCGCAACCGATGGCCGCGCCCATCCGCTTCGCCAGCTTCTTCGAGCCCGATGCGCGCCCCGGCGTCGAGGTCGATGAAGCGGATCCCCAGTGCATCCACGCCGTTGCCTATGACGAGGCCGGCAAGGCCGTCGGCACCGGCCGCCTGCTGCCCGACGGCCAGATCGGCCAGGTCGCCGTGGTCAAGGAATGGCGCCGGCGCGGCGTCGGCGGCGCGCTGCTCGACGCGCTCATCAAGGAAGCGCTCCGGCGCGGCTACGCCGACCTCACCCTGACCGCCCCCCTGCAGGCGGCCGAGTTCTACCGGGGCTATGGCTTCGCACCGGAGGGCAAGATCACCCCGCTCGCCGGCATCCTGGTGCAGAAAATGCGAAAGCCCCTGGCGCGGCAGTAGCGCGCTGTGGAATGATCGCGGCCTTTTGGTGTTAGCGCATCGGCTAACGGGAAAGGCAAACCATGATCGCCATGACACAGGAAGAAATCGACCAGCAGGTCTTCGACCTCTACGACGAGTACTGCCACGGCCGCCTAGAGCGGCGCGAGTTTCTCAAGCGCTCCGCGGCGCTCGGTGCGCTTGCCTTCGCGCTGTCGCTCCTGCCCGATTACGCCCGCGCGCAGACCATCTCGTTCACCGATCCGCGCATCAAGGGGCACTACGTCGCCTATCCCTCGCCCGGCGGCAATGGCGAGACGATGCGCGGCTACCTCGTGCAGCCGACGGGGCGGCCGCCGTTTCCCGCCGTCCTCGTGATCCACGAGAACCGTGGACTGAACCCGTACATCGAGGACGTCGCGCGGCGCCTGGCGACCGAAGGCTTCCTCGCGCTGGCGCCGGATGGTCTCGCGCCGATAGGCGGTTACCCGGGGAACGACGACGACGGCCGCGACATGCAGGCGAAGCTCGACCAGGCGAAGCTGCGCACCGACATGCTGAACAGCGCGCGCTTCGTGAAGTCGCACCAGCTTTCGACCGGCAAGCTCGGCGCAACCGGCTTCTGCTGGGGCGGCGGCACGACCAACTACCTGGCGACCGTACTTGGCGCCGATTTGCACGCGGCGGCGCCGTTCTACGGCGCGGCACCGGCCGCCGGCGAAGTGCCGAAAATCAAGGCGCCGCTGCTCCTGCACTTCGCCGAGAAGGACCCCAACATCCTGCGCCTGTGGCCCGCCTTCGAGGAAGCGCTGAAGAGCCGCGGCCATCCCTACGAAGCGCATGTCTACCCGGGCACGCAGCACGGCTTCCACAACGACTCGACGCCGCGCTACGACGCGGCTGCGGCGAAGCTGGCGTGGGACCGTACACTGGCGTTCTTCAAGAAGAACCTCGCCTAAGGGCGAGCAGCGTCCCGAGCGCGAAAAGCGAAAGCCCGGCCGAGAGCGCAAGCGCCGGGCGCGCGCCGTAGCTCTCCAGCACCCAGGCGAAGGAAACCGGAGCCGCCGCCTGCATCCCGCGCGCCAGGATCGCCAGCAGCCCCTGCCGGAACCCGTATCCCGCGGCGCCGAAGATGGCGAGCGGGAGCGTGCCGCGCACGATCGTGATCAGGCCATTGCCGCCGCCATGCAAGAGCGCGAATGCGGTGGCGGTCAACGCGCCGCCGCCGAGCCCGCCCAGGACCAGCGCAGCGAACGGATGCAGGGCGGTCGCCACGCGTGCGGTGACGAGCGGATGCACCTTGAACCGATGCGCGGCGCCGAACTCGGCGAGGCGCGCGAGGACCTGCGCGGGCCCTAACAGCGATGCAGCGGCGACCGCTGCGACGGCGCTGGTTCCGGTCGCAAGGAGCAATCCGGGCAGGTGCGCTGCCATGGCCGAGGTGACGAAGGACGTCGCGGCGAGAAAGAGCGCGACCAGCGGGAAAGCATGCGGCGGCGCCTTGCTTTCTGCTTCACCTGAGGTCGTGCTACCGGCTGCGGCGCCGATCGGTGCCGCGCGCGGGATGAAGAGGAGATTCATCGGCAGCGCAATCGCCAGATGGATGACGATCCAGCCGAGGCACGCATTGCGCCAGCCGTAACGCTCGGCGAGAAAAGCGGTGAGCGGCCAGCCGACGGTGCTGGCGAAGCCCGCGATCAGCGTGATGCCGGTGATCGGCATGCGCGATTGCGCGCGATGAAGGCGCACGATGGCCGCGAACGCGGCGTCGTAGAGGCCCATCGCCATGCCGATGCCGAGCACGCACCAGGCGACATAAAGCGACACCACCGACTGCGCCGCCGCCAGCATGGCGAGGCCAAGCGCGAGGACCACGCTCGAAGCGACCAGCACGCCCCGACCGCCATGGCGATCGATCCAGCGGCCGACCGGCGGACCGCCGAGCGCCATGACGACGAGCGCGACCGAAAAGGCGCCGAACACGCTCGCGCGGCTGATGCCGAGCTCGGCCGCGATCGGCTGCGCGAGGATCGCCGGCAGGTAGGTCGACGACGCCCACGCGATGGTCTGCGTCGTGCCGAGGGCGATCGCGAGCTTTACCCGCGCGTCAATCGGGCTGCGCCTTTCGATTCGCGTCCCACCGCAAGCTGCGCTGAACGGCTTCACGCCAGCGCGCCATTCGGGCGCGCGCTTCCTCGCGCGCCATGCGCGGCTCGAAGCGCCGGTCGAGCTGCCAGTGCGAGGCGAGCGCCTCGCGCGACTTCCACAGGTCGACCGTCAGCCCGGCAAGGTAGGCCGCCCCGAGCGCGGTCGTTTCGAGCACCTTGGGTCGCAAGACGGGCACGCCTAGCAGATCGGCCTGGAACTGCATGAGCAGGTCATTTCTCGCCGCGCCGCCGTCGACACGCAGCTCCTTCAGCGGCTCGCCCGCATCCTTCTGCATCGCCTCGAGGACCTCGGCGCTCTGGTACGCGATCGATTCGAGCGCGGCGCGCGCGATATGGGCCCGGGTGGTCCCCCGGGTCAGGCCGAGGATGGCGCCGCGCGCATGCGGATCCCAATACGGCGCGCCCAGACCGGTGAAGGCGGGGACGATGAACACGCCGCCCGAGTCGAGCACCGAATTGGCCAGCGCTTCGACTTCCGACGATGACTTGAAGAATTCGAGCCCATCGCGCAGCCACTGCACCACGGCGCCGCCGATGAACACGCTGCCTTCGAGGGCGTATTCCCGGCCCGCGATCTGCGCGCAAGACGTGGCCACCAGGCCGTTCTGCGACTGCACGACGCGGTCCCCGGTATGCAGCAGCATGAAGCAGCCGGTGCCATAGGTATTTTTCGCGCTGCCGCGGCGGTGGCACATCTGGCCGAAGAGCGCCGCCTGCTGATCGCCGGCGATGCCGCCGATGACGAGCGGCTCGCCGACCAGCGATGCCGGCAACATGCCGAAGGCATGCGCCGACGGATGCACTTCGGGCAAGATCGCGCGCGGCACGCGCAGCAACTCGAGCAGCTCCGGGTCCCAATCGTTCATGTGGATGTTGAACAGCATCGTGCGCGACGCATTCGAAGGATCGGTGACATGCGTGCGGTTGCCGGTGAGCTGCCACACGAGCCAGGTGTCGACCGTGCCGAAAGCGAGCTCGCCGCGCTCGGCGCGAGCGCGCGCGCCCGGAATCTCGTCCAGCAGCCAGGCGAGCTTGGTGCCGCTGAAATAAGGATCGATCACCAGCCCGGTACGCTCGCGCACCAGGCTTTCGGCGCCGACTTCGCGCAACTCGGCGCAGCGCGCGGCCGTGCGCCGGTCCTGCCACACGATGGCGTTATGCAGCGGCTCGCCGCTCTGCCGGTCCCAAAGCAGCGTCGTCTCGCGTTGGTTGGCGATGCCGACCGCCATCAGATCCTTCAGCGGCACGTTCGCTTTGCGAACCGCTTCGCGCGCGGTCTCGCGCTGGGAGCGCAGGATCTCCCTGGGGTCGTGCTCCACCCAGCCCGGCCGGGGATAGAGCTGCTCGAATTCGCGCTGCGCGCTCGCCACGGCGGCGCCTTCCTCGTCGAAGACAATGGCGCGGGAGCTCGTCGTGCCCTGATCGAGCGCAAGGATGTAGCGCACGGGAAAAGTCTAGCAGTGAGCCGATGCTAAAATCGGCCTCGATGTCCCTTCCGGTTTCCGAGGTCGAGCGCGAGCTGACGCACACGCGCCGCGTGCGCTATGAGGCGTACAAGCGCGCCGACGGCCTGTGGGACATCGAAGGGCATCTGCTCGACACGAAGAATCACGACTTCTCCCTGAAGACCGGCGTGCGCCGCGCCGGGCAGGCGATCCACGACATGTGGATCCGCGTCACCATCGACCGCAATTTCAACATCCTCGACGCGGTGGCGGCGACCGATGCCGTGCCTTATCCGGGCGGCTGCGATCGCGTGCCGCCCGTCTACCGCCAGCTGATCGGCCTCAACCTCATCCGCGGCTTCCGCAAGAAGACATGGGAGATCCTCGGCAGCGTCAGGGGCTGCACACATATCACCGAGATGCTCGCGGGACTGCCGACGGCGGCGATCCAGAGCTTCGCCGGTGAGATGCCGGAAGAACGCGAGGACGGCGGCAAGCCTTTCCAGCTCGACCAGTGCCAGGCGCTCGAGACCGGTTCCGAAACCGTGCGGCGCTGGTATCCGAAGTGGTACCGCAAGACAACAACCGCGTAGCAACCAACAATGAAAATCCACGAATACCAGGGAAAGCAGATCTTTCGCGAGTACGGCGTGCCGACACCGCGCGGCTACCCCGCGATGAGCGTCGACGAAGCGGTGGAGGCGGCGAAGAAGCTCGGCGGCAAGGTCTGGGTAGTGAAGGCGCAGATCCATGCCGGCGGCCGCGGCAAGGGCGGCGGCGTGAAGGTGGCGAAGTCGCTGGATGAAGTGAAGAAACTGGCCTCTTCCATCCTGGGGATGCAGCTCAAGACCCATCAGACCGGGCCCGAAGGCCAGAAGGTGCGCCGGCTGCTGATCGAAGAAGGCGCCGACATCAAGAAGGAGCTCTACGTCGGCATGGTGGTCGACCGCGGCACGCAACGGGTCGTGCTGATGGCTTCCTCCGAAGGCGGCATGGACATCGAGCAGGTCGCTGCCAGGACGCCGGAGAAGATCCGCAAGGTGTTCATCGATCCCGGCCAGGGCCTGAGCGACGCGGACGCCGATGAGATCGCCCTCGGCATCGGCATTCCGCCGGCGGCGGTGGCGCAGGGGCGCGCGGTGTTCAAGGCGCTCTACAAGTGCTTCGATGCCACGGATGCATCGCTCGCCGAGATCAACCCCCTGATCCTGACCGGCGACAACCGCGTCATCGCGCTCGACGCGAAGCTCAACTTCGACGACAACGCGCTCTTCCGCCATCCCGAGATCGTCGCCATGCGCGACCTCGACGAGGAGGACCCGCTCGAGATCGAGGCCTCCAAGTACGACCTGAACTACATCTCGCTCGACGGCGAGATCGCCTGCATGGTGAACGGCGCCGGCCTCGCCATGGCGACGATGGACACCATCAAGCTCTACGGCGGCGCGCCGGCCAACTTCCTCGACGTCGGCGGCGGCGCCACGGCGGAGAAGGTCACCGCGGCGTTCAAGATCATGCTGTCGAACAAGAAGGTGAAGGCGATCCTCGTCAACATCTTCGGCGGCATCATGAAGTGCGACACCATCGCCACCGGCATCGTCTCGGCGGCGCGCGAAGTGCACCTCAGCGTGCCGCTCGTCGTGCGCATGAAAGGCACCAACGAGGACATCGGCAAGAAGATCCTGCGCGATTCCGGGCTGCCGATCATCTCGGCCGACAACATGGCGCAGGCGGCGGAGAAAGTGGTGGCGGCGGTGAAGAAGAGGGCGGTGAAGAAGAGAGCGGCGCCCAAGGCAAAGCCCAAACCCAAACCGAAAACCGCAAAGAAGAAACCGGGCAAGGCGAAGGCGGCGAAAAAGAAGGCCAAGGGGAAGAAAAAGGCCAACGGGAAGAAGAAGGCTAAAGGGAAAAAGAAGTGAGCATCCTCATCGACAAGAACACCCGCGTGATGACGCAGGGCATCACCGGCAAGACCGGGCAGTTCCACACCCAAACCAGCCGCGCCTACGCCAACGGCAAGGCCTGCTTCGTGGCCGGCGTCAACCCGAAGAAGGCGGGCGAGGATTTCGAGGGCATCCCCATCTTCGGCTCGGTCAAGGATGCCAAGGCCCAGACCGGCGCCAACGTGTCGGTGATCTACGTGCCGCCGCCCTTCGCCGCGGCGGCAATCGAGGAGGCGGTGGATGCGGATCTGGATCTCGTGATCTGCATTACCGAGGGCATTCCGGTGCGCGACATGGTGCTCACGAAGTACAAGATGATCGGCAAGCGCACGCTGCTCGTCGGCCCCAACTGCCCCGGCGTGATCACGCCGGACGAAATCAAGATCGGCATCATGCCGGGTCACATCCATAAGCGAGGCCCGGTCGGCGTCGTGTCGCGCTCGGGCACGCTGACCTACGAGGCGGTCGGGCAGCTAACCGAGCTCGGCCTCGGACAGTCGACCTGCGTCGGCATCGGCGGCGATCCGGTCAACGGCACGAACTTCATCGACGTGCTCGCGGCGTTCAAGGACGATCCGGAGACCGAAGCGGTGGTGATGATCGGCGAGATCGGCGGCAGCGCCGAGGAGGAGGCCGCGGCCTGGGTCAAGGCGAGCTTCGACCGGCCGGTCGTCGGCTTCATCGCCGGCCGCACGGCGCCCCCGGGGCGCCGCATGGGGCACGCGGGCGCCATCGTCTCGGGCGGCAAGGGCACCGCCGCCGAGAAGATGGAGGCCATGCGCGCCGCCGGCATCCACGTCGTCGACTCGCCCGCCGAGC
>DATDCR010000194.1:0-3046 GCA_036524215.1 Burkholderiales bacterium | reverse complement strand
GTCTACGCGCACCTGTACTCGCTCGAGAACTTCAGCCGCCTGGCGGCGCGATGGACTCGAGCGCAACGTGGCGGTAGAAGTTGATCAGCATGCCCGCGGTCGCGCCCCAGATGACGCGGCCGTGGTGCTCGATCACGTAGTAGGTCGCCAGGCGGCCGCCCAGCTGGCGCGACTCGCGGCGATGGTTGCGAGGATCGAGCAGGTAGGCGAGCGGCACCTCGAAGATCTCGTCGACCTCGCGGCTGTCGGGCACCAGCTCGAGCGGCGGCGTAACCACGCCGACGACCGGGGTGACGCGAAAGCCGGTGCGCGTCAGGTACTCCGGCAACCGGGCGAGGACTTGGACGCGGCCGGCCGGCAGCCCGATCTCCTCCTCGGTCTCGCGCAGCGCGGTGAACTCCGGCGTCGGGTCGCCCGGCTCGGCGCGCCCGCCGGGAAAGCTCACCTGCCCGGAGTGGTTCTTGAGCTGCGCCGTGCGCCGGGTGAAGAGCACGGTGAGCTCGTGCGGATGCGCGACGATCGGCACCAGGACCGAAGCCGGCGTGACGGCCGCCGCCTGCCGCTCGGTGAAGGCGGCGGCGCCATCGTCGCCATACACGGAGGAGGCGGCGGGCGTCGCGCGCTGCAGGCGCTGCGTCAGCGCGGCGACGTCCAGCTTCACGGCCGATTCACCGCTACGGCACCAGCACCACGGAGCCCGTGGTCTTGCGGCCTTCGAGATCGCGGTGCGCCTGCGCCGCATCGGCCAGCTTGTACTTCTTCGTCGTCTCGATCTTCACCTTGCCCGAGCTCACCACGTCGAAGAGGTCCTTCGAGCGCGCCTGCAGGTCCGCGCGCGCGGCGATGTAGGTGGCGAGCGTCGGCCGCGTGACATAGAGCGACCCCTTGCTCGCGAGGATGCCGAGATTGACGGGAGCGACCGCGCCCGAGGCATTGCCGAAGGACACCATCAGGCCGCGCGGGCGCAGGCAATCGAGCGAGCCTTCCCAGGTCGTCTTGCCCACCGAGTCATAGACCACCGGCACGCCCTTGCCGTCGGTCAGCGCCTTCACGCGCTCGACGAAGTTTTCCTTGCTGTAGTTGATGACATGCGTCGCGCCGTGCGCCTTGGCGAGCGCCACCTTGTCATCCGACCCGGCCGTGCCGATCACCGTCACGCCCAGATGCTTCAGCCATTGGCAGGCGATCAGGCCGACGCCGCCGGCGGCGGCGTGCCAGAGCACCGTCTCGCCCTTCTTCACGGGATAGGTGCTGTGGATCAGGTAATGCACGGTCAGCCCCTTCAGCATCATCGAAGCCGCCTGGTCGTCGCCGATGCCTTGCGGCAGCTTCACCATCCGGTCGGCCGGCACCACGCGGCTCTCGCAATACGATCCCGGCAAGCCGGTGTACGCCACGCGGTCGCCTTCCTTCAGGTCGGTGACGCCGCTGCCGACCTTCTCGACCACGCCGGCGCCCTCGTTGCCGGCGACGGCCGGCATCTGCATCGGGTAGAGCCCCGAGCGCTGGTAGGTGTCGACGAAGTTGACGCCGATCGCCGTATGGCGGATGCGGACCTGGCCCGCGCCCGGCTCGGCGACCTGCACGTCGTCGAGCTGCAGCACTTCGGGACCGCCCTGCTTGTGAAAACGGATTGCCTTTGCCATTCGCTTTTCTCCGTGAATTGAAGGACTGCCTACTCTTTTTTCTGCGCGTCGCCGGCCGTGCGCATCGCCTGCAGCGCGGCACGCTGCAGCTCGAGGCCCTGGATGGAGAACTTCACCATGTTGAGGTTCATGTTGAGCCAGGCCTCGACCGAGCGCAGCTCGGTGATGCGCTTGTCGACTTCCTGCGGATCGAAAGTCGGCATCGCCATGCCGGGCAGCGGCACGCCGAGGTTGCCCCACAGGCGGCGGAACATCTCGAACGGATCCTGCGGCGGCGGCTGATCGTCAGACATACGCAATCTCCTCCGGCGCGGTGAAGAATTCGCGGACCTCGGCTTCGCGGGCGATGGTGTCCTGGTAGCCCAGGTCGACGAGCGCGCGGCAGAACGATTCCTCGAACAGCAGGTAGCTCGCGAGGTTCGATCCCGAGCGGTTGAGCGCGCCGGTCGGCTTCAGGATGAAGCGCACCGTCGCCGGCAGCTCGTGCAGGAAGCGCGCGGCGATGCGCTCGATCGGCTGCGACGGCGTGATGAAGAGCACCCTCACCGGCCGCAGCTGCAGCGCGGAGTCTTCCAAGCGCTCGTAGGGAATCATCCGCACCGTGCGGTTGATGCGCTCCAGCCGCTCGATGTCGACCGCCAGGCTGTCCAGGAAGATGCTGTTCAGCGCGTGGCCGGCGATCTGCGCCAGCGACGGATAGACGTTGGAGCGCGCGCGCGCCTGGTCCGCATTGGGACCTGAGGTCTGGCGCCCGGTGCCGACGATGAGGATGCGGTCTGCGCCGAGATGGAGCGCCGGGCTGACGGGCGCGATCTGGCGCATCGAGCCGTCGCCGAAATACTCGCGGTGCACTTTCACCGCCGGAAAGATGAAGGGCAGTGAAGCGGAGGCGAGCAGGTATTCGACCTTGAGCGCAACGGCAGCACCGATCCTCTGGTTGCGTTCCCAGCCTTCGACCCCGCTGCCGCCCTGGAAGAACGAGACGCTCTGGCCGCTCGCATAGCCGGACGCCGTCACCGAGACCGCGTACAGCGCACCGAGGTCGATGTTCTGCTGGATGCGCTCGAAGGGCAGCGTGCGCTCGAGCATTTCCGCGAGCGGCGAATTGTCGAGGAGCGACACCGGGTTGCCGCGCGAGATGAGCATCATGGCCGCGAGCCAGCGCACGCCGCTCTTCATGACGTTCCAGGCGTCGGTGCGGTAGATGTGATGGCAATGCATGTTCTCCCACACCTCGAGGAGATTGCTCACCGCGCGCGAGAAGTCGTCGGCGAACACGGCCAGCGTGGCGGCGTTGATCGCGCCGGCCGAAGTGCCGCACAGGATGGGAAAGGGGTTGTGCGTGGGGTTGCCGAGGAGGTCGCGTACCGCCTTCAACACCCCGACCTGGTAGGCCGCGC
>DATDCR010000193.1:0-3236 GCA_036524215.1 Burkholderiales bacterium | reverse complement strand
GCACGGCGAAGCGCCATCCCGACTATCCGGACGTGCCGACGATGTCCGAGAGCGGCTTTCCGGGCTTCGAGGAATACACGCAAGGGCTCGGCGTGGTCGGTCCCGCAGGTCTGCCGGCGCCGGTCGTCAACCGCCTGAACGAGGCGATCCGCGCCTCCCTCGCCAAGCCGGAGACGAAGGAGAAGCTGAAGAAGCTCGGCGCCGTCACCGAAGGCGGCAGCACCCCGGCCGAATTCAAGAGCTGGCTCGCGAAAGACCTGGAGCGCTGGGATCGCGTCATCAAGGCGGCGAACGTCAAGGCCGAATGACGGTGCGCTTCCACGTCGGCTGCCTCGGGCGGCCTTTGCATGAGGCGTTCGAGCGCACCGTAGCGGCCGATCCGTCGCTTCGCGTCGACTGGATCGCGATGGACCAGCCGCAGGAGAAGATCTGGGCGGCGCTCGAGCCTTGCCATGGCTACTACGTCTCGTCGGCAAAGGACGAGCTGCCGGCCGAATTCCGCGTCACGCCGGCGCTCCTCGCGCGCATGCGCAACCTCGTGCTCGTCGTGACCTATGGCGCCGGCTACGACACCGTGGACGTCGAGGCCTGCTCGCGCGCCGGCATCGCCGTGGTGAACCAGGCCGGCGGCAACGCCGAGGGCGTGGCCGAGCACGCGGTCGGCATGATGCTTTCGCTCCTGAAGCGCATCCCGGAATCGCACCTCGCCATGAAAGCGGGCGGCATCAAGCGGCGCGAAGCGTTCATGGGGCGCGAGCTCTTCGGCCGCACCGTCGGCCTCGTCGGCCTCGGCCACGTCGGCACGCGAACCGCGAGCATCCTGCACGCCTTCAAGTGCCGCGTGCTCGCCTCGGATCCCTATCTGGACGCTGCGACCTGCAAGGCGCGCGGCGCCGAGAAGGTCGAGCTGCCGCAGCTCCTCGCCGAGTCGGACATCGTTTCACTGCACTGCCCGCTGACGCACGAAACGCGCGGCATGCTGGCCCACAAGGCCTTCGCCGCGATGCGGCCGGGCGCGCTCTTCGTGACCACCGCGCGCGGCGGCATTCATGATGAGAATGCGCTCTACGAAGCGCTCGAGTCCGGCCATCTCGCGGGCGCAGGCCTCGACGTGTGGGACAAGGAGCCGCCCTCCCCGCAGCACCCGCTCCTTTCGCACCCGGCCGTGATCGCCTCGGTGCATACCGCCGGCGTGACGCACGAGAGCCGCGAGCGCGTCGCGCGCATGGCGGCGGAAGCATTCATCGAAGCGGCGGCCGGACGCACGCCGCCACGATTGCTCAATCCGCAAGTGCAGCCGCGCTACGCCGAGCGCCGAAAGGTCAGTGCGCCGTGATGAACCCGGCGCCCATCTCCGCGATCATCAGCGTCGGGCTGTTGGTATTGCCGGAGGTGATGCTGGGCATCACGGAGGCGTCGATCACACGCAGGCGCTCGATGCCACGCACGCGCAGCTTCGAATCGGTGACGGCCGTCAGGTCGCCGGCGCTTCCCATCTTGCAGGTCCCCACCGGGTGGAAGATGGTCGTGCCGATGTCGCCTGCGGCTTTGAGCAGCTGCTCGTCGGACACATAGCCGGTGCCGGGCATGAACTCTTCGGGCTCGTATTGCTTCATCCGCTGCGTGCCGCTGACGATGCGGCGCGCGAGGCGCAGCCCGCGCACCGCGGCAGCCTGGTCCTCGGCCGTCGACAGATAGGCCGGCCGGATCTTCGGCGGGGTGCGCGGATCGGGCGATGCGATGCTCACCTCGCCGCGCGAGGTGGGCCGCAGGTTGCAGATGCTGACGGTGAATGCCGGAAACCGGTGCAGGGGATCGCCAAACTTGTCGAGCGTGAGCGGCTGGACATGGAACTCCGCGTCCGCGGTCTCCTGCGCCGGGTCCAGCTTGACGAAGCCGCCCATCTGGCTGGGTGCCATCGTCAGCGGACCGGTCCTGTAGAGCGCGTACTCGAGCGCCATCTTCGCCTTGCCCCACCACGAATTGGCCATCGTGTTGAGGGTCAGCACGTTCCTGACCTTGAACCCCATGCGAAGCTGCAGGTGATCGTGCAGGTTGCGCCCGACGCCCGGCAGATCATGGACCACCGGCACGCCGTGCTTGCTGAGCAGCGCGGCGGGACCGATGCCCGAAAGCATCAGCAGATGCGGTGAATTGATCGCCCCGGCAGCGAGGATGGTTTCGCGCCGTGCCGTCGCGACGCAGTCTTCCCCGCCGCGGCGGAACTCGACGCCGACGCAGCGGCGGCCGTCGAGCTTGAGACGCTTGACCTGTGCGTTCGTCATCACCGCCAGGTTCCTGCGATCACGCGCAGGACGCAGGAATGCCTTCGAAGCGTTCCATCGCACGCCGCGGCGCTGGTTCACTTCGAAGCGCGACGTTCCCGTGTTGTCCCCGCAGTTGAAATCGTCGATCTTCGCAATGCCGGCCTCCGCGGCGGCATCGCGAAACGCGTCGAGGATTTCCCACGACAGGCGCTGCGGCTCGACGCGCCATTCGCCGTCCTTGCCGTGGAATTCGCTCGCGCCGCGCCAGTAGGTCTCGGTCTTCTTGAAGACGGGCAGCACATTGCTCCAGGACCAGGCGGAGTCTCCCGTGACGCGCGCCCATTCGTCGTAATCGCGGGCCTGCCCGCGCAGATAGAGCATGGCGTTGATCGAGGACGATCCGCCGAGCACCTTGCCGCGTGCGTAGAGGATGGAGCGGCCGTTGAGCCCCGGCTCGGATTCCGTGCGGTAGCACCAGTCGGTGCGCGGATTGCCGATGCAGTAGAGATAGCCGACCGGGATATGGATCCAGATCCAGTCGTCCTTGCCCCCCGCCTCGAGCAGCAGCACGCTGACCGCAGGATCCGCGGAAAGGCGATTCGCGAGCAGGCAGCCGGCGGTGCCGGCGCCGACCACGATGTAATCGAAGGCGCGTGAATTGTCGTCCATGCTCGATACCCCCGAGTCGGACATGATCCGGCGCCGCCGGCTTGCGGCGTTGACGTGGATCAACTGCACCGTCGCGGTTCAGCGCGGCAGCTTGACGAATTCGGCCAGCGAAATTCCCGCCGCGAGCTTCTCCAAGCGCGCCTTTTCCGACGCGGCGAGGCGCTGCGCGATCGCCAGGATTTCCTCGGCGCGCGCGAAAGGCACGAAGCACACGCCCGACTCGTCGGCGACCACGAGGTCGCCCGGATTCACCTCGATGCCGGCGATGTGCACCGGATCATTGACCGCCATCGTCTCGAT
>DATDCR010000192.1:0-2531 GCA_036524215.1 Burkholderiales bacterium | reverse complement strand
CCACGATCACCTGGATCGCGTCGGCGCCGCCGTGGTAGCGGCCGCGCGCAAGCTCCACCGTATCGAGCAGCCGCGGCAGCAGGACGGCCTCGTTATAGGCCGGGATGACGAGCGAGAAGCGGATCACTCCGCCATGTAGCGGTTCAGCTCCGGCGTGGCGAGCGCCTGGAAGCCGAGGCCGGCGAGCAGCCGCGCCGAGCCGCCATCCCACGGGTTCGGAATGACGAAAGCGCCCGGGCCCTTGTGCAGCGCCTTGAAGCGCTCGCCCTTTTGCGCCTGGTTCAGGCGGAGATCTGCAGCTTGTTGATGACGCGATCGACGCCGGAGAGGTACCAGGCGTCCATTTCGGCGCGGCGCTTCTGCTCCTCGCTCGGCACGCTGCCTTCGAGCGTCACCACCCAGTTCTCGCACAGCGGGCGGATCTGCGAGGCATCGACGGCCGGATCGGCCTCGAGCACGAGGCGCAGCGCTTCGGTGACCTCGTGGTCGCGCTCCTCGTAGTCCGGGCGCAATTCGAGCGAGTTGACGACGTCGCGGCGTCCGGGCGTCCACCAGGCGAGCACGCCGGCGAAGAGCCGGTGCGGCACGCTGATGACATGGCCTTCGAGCGTGATGACGCCGTCGGTCACGGCGATCTCGATGTCGCCCACGGCGTCGCCGTTGGCTTCATGCAGGACGGCTTCGCGCTCATTCGTATGCGAGCGCAGGGTGCAGTTGCGAAACTCCGGCTGCTCGAGAAAAAGGCGCGCCAGCGAGTCGCGCACGGCGCCGTCGCCGCGCCGCTCGCCCGGGGCGACGCGCAGGCGGTCGACCACGCCGCGCACGTCCGACACGGACGCGGCGAGCTCGAGGGCGAGCTTCTTCGCCGCGATGTCGGCCACCTCGCCTTCGAGCACGGCGACGCCGTCGGCGTTGCTGATGGAGATGGGAAAGCGGTGGAGGTTGATGCGCCGCTCGCGCTCGAGCAGCCCGTGGATCTGCCTGGTGATCGTTTCGCGCGGGTTCATCCGGGCTCCTTTCGCCGCTCAAGAGGCAAGGTTCATACCGCCGCTCACTCTAGGCGGATGTTGTTCTCCCTGACTACCTTGCCCCACTGCGCGGACTGGTCGACGATCCACTTCTGCGTCGCCTCGGGGCTGAGCGCGAGCACGTCCATGCCGAGCGTCTCGCCGAGCAGCTTGCTGACGTCGGGCAGCTTGATCGCCTTGACGATTTCAGCGTGCAGCTTGTCGACGATCGGGCGCGGCGTGCCGGCCGGCGCCAGGATTCCCCACCAGGCGTAGGCGACCACCGGGATGCCGAGCTCGCTCAAGGTCGGCACGTCGCCCATGGTGGGCGAGCGCTTGTCGCCGGTGAGCACCAGCGCGCGCATCTTGCCGCTTCTGACGTGCTGTGCCTGCGCGGCCGTCGAGGCCATCGCCAGGTCGACCTGCCCGCCGATGAGGTCGGTCGAGAGCGGTCCGCCGCCTTTGTACGGGATCGGCTGCAGCTTGATGCCCGCCGCCTGGTTGAGCACGATCGTCGCCAGGTGACCGAGCGAGCCGTTGCCGACGTTGCCGATGCTCACGCTTTCCGGCTTCGCTTTCGCCGCCGCGATGACGTCGTTGAATGTCTTGTACGGCTTGGTCGCGGCGGTGGTGATCGCCATCGGCGCCGTGCCGACGATCATCACGGGCGCGAAATCCTTCACCGGATCGAACGACAGCTTCGGATTGAGCGCCTGGTGCACGGCGTGCGTGTCGAAGATGAACACGAAGGTGTAGCCGTCAGGCGCGCTCTTCGCCACGTAGTCGGTGCCGATGATGCCCGAGGCGCCGGTGCGGTTCTCGACGATGAACTGCTGCTTGAGCGAGTCCGAGAGCTTCGCCGCGAAGATGCGCGCCAGCGGATCGACGGAGCCGCCCGGCGGGTACGGCGAGACGAACTTGACCACGCGCGCCGGCCACTCCTGCGCATGGGCCGGGATGGCGAGACACGCGAGCACCAGGAACCTAAAAACCCACATTGCGTCCTCCCTTGAGTTTCAGCATTCGACGGGCATCGTCCGGCGTGGCGATGGCGAAGCCGAGCTCCTCCAGTATGCGCCTCGCCTTCGACACCTGATCCGCGTTCGACCTGGCGAGCTGGCCGCGGCCGAGCCACAGGCTGTCCTCGAGGCCGACGCGCACGTTGCCGCCCATCACCGCGGACATGGCGGCGATGAACATCTGGTTGCGCCCGGCGCCGAGCACCGACCAGTAGTACGCATCGCCGAACAGGCGGTCGGCGGTGCGCTTCATGTGCATCACGTCCTCCGGGTGCGGCCCGATGCCGCCGCGGATGCCGAACACCGACTGGATGAAAAGCGGCGGCCTGAGCAGCCCGCGATCGAGGAAGTGGGCCGCGGTGTAGAGGTGCCCGATGTCGTAGCACTCGATCTCGAAGCGCGTCTCGTTGTCGCGGCAGCTCTCGAGGATGTAGGCGATGTCGCGGAAGGTGTTCTTGAAGATGCGCTCGTCCGAGCCGGCGAGGTAGGGCTTCTCCCAGTCGTG
>DATDCR010000191.1:0-14179 GCA_036524215.1 Burkholderiales bacterium | reverse complement strand
GCAAAGGAGCGGCTGCGCGCCGTGTTGCCGGCCTTCGCTGCCATCGACAACCCGATCGACGTGACCGGCGCATTGCTCGGCAATCCGCAGCTTTTCGGCGCCGTGCTGCCGGTGGTCGGGGAGGACGCCGGCACCGATGTGCTGCTGGTCGGGCTACCTGTCGCCGGCACGGGCTACGACGTCGGCGGCTTCGCGCGCGATCTGGCGGCCTTTCAGAATCGGTACGCAGTGACGAGCGCAGTCGCCGCGCCGCAGGCTTCGGTGCGCGCGCCGTTCGCGGCGGCCGGCATCGCCACGTTTGCCGCCGAGGCCGAAGCGATGGCGGCACTCGCGCAAGTGGCTGACCATGCCGCGCTCATGCGTCAGCCCGGTGCCGCCGTCACCGGAATCCGCCTGCGTGGGAACCAACGCCGATTCCTCAACGAAGCGGAAAGTCTCGACATGCTGGCAGGAGCCGGGATGGCCGTCGTTCAGCATCTGCTGTGCAGGCAAGCGGGCGAGGTGAAGCAAGCCGTGGAGCAGTTGGGCGGCGACGTGGTGCTAAAAGCCTGTTCCGCCGATTTGCCGCATAAGAGCGATCATGGCCTGGTTTCGATCGGTCCGGCGGATGCCGTGGCGGAGTTCAGCCGGCAACGCGATCAGTGCCTGGCGCTTCGCGCCCGCTTCGATGGCGTGATCGTCGCGCGACGTGCGCGCGGCGCTCGCGAGCTGGCGCTCGGTGCGCGCATCGATCCCGCGTTCGGGCCGGTCGTGATGATCGGTGACGGCGGCATCTATCTCGAGGCGCTCAAGGACTTTCGCTTGCTGCTGCCGCCGTTTGGGGAGGAAGCGGTGCTGCGAAAACTGGGCGAGCTGCGCATCGCGCCGCTGCTCGGCCGGGTGCGCGGCCAGCCGGCACGCGACGTGCGAGCCTTTGCGCGCATGGCAGTGAAGCTCGGTGAAGCGATGATCGCCTGGGAGGGACGGGTCGCGTCGGTCGACCTCAATCCGGTGATGGTGTTCGAGGAAGGCAGCGGTGCAGCAGCGGCTGACGCGCTGGTCGAAATTTCGGAGGAGAGCGGATGAAGCGGTTTTTCGTGCGTGAAGGCGACGTGCAGCCCTACAGTCCCGCCAACCACACGGGGACGATGAATCGCCGGCTGATCGGTCCCGAGACGGTGGGCGCTAAGAACATCGAAGTGGTGCTCGGCGTGATCGAGAAAGGCAAAGGCGCGCTGCCGCATGCCCATCCGGGCATCGAGCAGGTGTGCTACCTGCTCGAAGGATCCGCGGTGGCCGAGGTGTGCGGCCAGCGCTGCGAGCTGCGGCCGGGCGACAGCTGCTTCTTTCCTGCGGACACAATGCATGTTTTTACGGTGACCAGCGATACGCCCGCGAAGGTGCTGGTCATCTACAGCCCGCCGTACGGCGAATCCGCCGACAAGGTGATCCGTCCCGTTTGAAACAGCGCGCCGCGCAAGGGCGCGCGACGGGGGCGGGCTTATAATTTTTGCTCCATGAAAATCCTCGTAGCGGTCAAGCGCGTAGTCGATTTCAACGTAAAAGTCCGGGTCAAGGCAGACAACAGCGGCGTAGAGACCGCCAACGTGAAGATGTCGATGAATCCTTTCGACGAGATCGCGGTGGAAGCCGCGGTGCGCCTGAAGGAAGCCGGCACTGCGAAGGAGATCGTCGCGGTCTCTTGCGGCGTGCCGGCGTGCCAGGAGACGCTGCGCACTTCGCTCGCCATCGGCGCCGACCGCGCCATCCTCGTCGAGAGCGCGGAAGACCTGCAGCCGCTCGCTGTGGCGAAGCTGCTGAAGGCGGTGTGCCAGAAAGAGTCGCCGCAGCTCATCATCCTGGGCAAGCAGGCGATCGACGATGATTCCAACCAGACCGGACAGATGCTCGCCGCACTGCTCGGCTGGCCGCAGGCCACCTTCGCCTCCAAGATCGAGCTGGCCGACGGCAGCGCGAAGGTGACGCGCGAGGTCGACGGCGGCCTGGAGACGATCAGCATCAAGCTGCCCGCCGTCGTGACCACCGATCTGCGCCTGAACGAGCCGCGCTACGTGACGCTGCCGAACATCATGAAGGCGAAGAAGAAGACGCTCGAGACGCTGAAGCCCGATGCGCTCGGCGTCGACGTGGCGCCGCGCCTGGCGACGCTGAAGGTCGTCGAGCCGTCGAAGCGCAAGGCGGGCGTGAAGGTGCCCGATCCCAAGGCGCTCGTCGACAAGCTGCGCAACGAAGCCAAGGTGCTCTCATGAGCGTCCTCGTTCTCGCGGAGCACGACAACAAGTCGATTCGCAAGGCGACGCTGAACGCCATCGCCGCCGCCCGCAAGATCGGCGGCGAGCTGCATGTGCTGGTGGCCGGCAGCCAGGCGGGGGAGGCGGCAAAGGCGGCGGCGCAGATCGCCGGCGTGACCAAGGTGCTGCATGCGGATGCGCCGCATCTCGGCGAGTTCCTGGCCGAGAACGTGGCGGCGCTCGTCGTGTCGCTGGCCAAGGGCTATTCGCACGTGCTGGCCGCGGCCACCTCGAACGGCAAGAACATCATGCCGCGCGCCGCGGCGCTGCTCGATTCACAGCAGATCTCGGAAATCGTGGCGGTCGAGGCCCCCGATACTTTCGTGCGTCCGATCTATGCCGGCAACGCGCTCGCCACCGTGAAATCGAAGGACGCGATCAAGTTCATCACCGTGCGCGCGACGGCGTTCGACGCGGTCGCAGCGACCGGCGGCACGGCCCCCGTCGAGCCGGTTCAGGTGCCGGCCGATACCGGTCTTTCCTCCTTCGTGGGCCGCGAAGTCTCCAAGTCCGAGCGCCCGGAGCTCACCGCTGCCAAGATCATCGTTTCGGGCGGGCGCGGGATGGGGTCCGGCGACAACTTCAAGAAAGTGCTCGAGCCGCTGGCCGACAAGCTGGGCGCCGCGATGGGCGCGTCGCGGGCGGCCGTCGACGCCGGGTTCGTACCGAACGACTGGCAGGTCGGCCAGACCGGCAAGATCGTCGCGCCCGACCTCTACATTGCGGTCGGCATCTCGGGCGCGATCCAGCATCTCGCCGGCATGAAGGACAGCCGGGTGATCGTCGCCATCAACAAGGACGAGGAGGCGCCGATCTTCCAGGTGGCCGACTACGGGCTCGTGGGCGACCTCTTCCAGCTGGTTCCCAACGTGGTGGAGGAGCTCAAGAAATGAGCGCCTACCAGGCCCCGCTGAAAGACATGAAGTTCGTGTTGAAGGAGCTGGCCGGGCTTGGTGAGTTGGCGAAGCTTCCCGGGTACGAGGAAGCCACCCCGGACACGGTGGATGCCATCCTCGAGGAAGCCGCGAAGTTTGCGACGGGAGTCCTTGATCCAATTAATTATTCAGGGGATCAGGAAGGCTCTAAACTGGCCGATGGCGGGGTGCGGACGCCCAAGGGATTCCGCGAGGCATACCAGCAGTTCTGCGAAGCCGGATGGAACGCCCTGCCGTTCGAGTCGGAGTGGGGCGGCCAAGGTCTGCCCAAGCTCGTCGGCACGCCCGTCCAGGAGATGTGGAAAAGCTCGAACCTCAGCTTTTCCCTGTGCCCGCTCCTGACCCAGGGCGCCATCGAGGCGCTCCTCCTCAGCGGCTCCGACGAGCTCAAGTCGGCGTACCTGCCCAAGATGGTCGAGGGCAAGTGGACCGGGACCATGAACTTGACGGAGCCGCAGGCCGGGTCGGACCTGTCGCTGGTTCGCACCCGCGCGGAACCGCAGGGCGACCATTTCCTCGTTTCCGGCCAGAAGATCTTCATCACCTACGGTGAGCACGACCTCACCGAGAATATCGTCCACCTCGTCCTCGCCCGCACGCCGGGCGCCCCGGAAGGCACGAAGGGCATCTCGCTTTTCGTGGTGCCGAAATTCGTGCCGAACAAGGACGGCACGCCGGGCAAGCGCAACAGCGCCAACTGCGCCTCGATCGAGCACAAGCTCGGCATCCATGCCAGCCCGACGGCGGTGATGGTGTACGACAAGGCGGTCGGCTACCTCGTCGGCCAGGAGAACCGCGGCCTCGAGTACATGTTCATCATGATGAACGCCGCGCGCTTCGCCGTCGGCCTCGAAGGCGTGGCGATCGCGGAGCGGGCGTTCCAGCGCGCGCTCGCTTATGCGAAGGAGCGCCTGCAGGGACGCGACCTCGTGCAAGGCGGCAGCACGGTGCCGATCATCCGCCACCCGGACGTGCGCCGCATGCTGATGCTGATGAAGGCGCAGGCCGAGGCCATGCGCGCGCTCGCCTACACGACGGCGGCGGCGATGGACTTCGCGCGCAAGCACCCCGATGCCGAGGCGCGCAAGCGCCACCACGCCTTCGTCGACCTGATGATTCCCGTAGTGAAGGGCTGGTGCACGGAGACGGGGATCGAAGTCGCTTCCCTCGGCGTGCAGGTGCATGGCGGCATGGGGTTCATCGAGGAAACCGGCGCCGCGCAATACCTGCGCGACGCGCGCATCACGACGATCTACGAGGGCACGACGGGCATCCAGGCGATGGACCTTGTGGGCCGCAAGATCGCGCGCGAGGGCGGTGCGACGGCGAAAACTTGGCTCACTTCGCTGAAGAGCCTGGATGCGGAGCTCGGCAAATCGAACAACCCGGACCTGAAGTCGCTGCGCACGCAGCTCGCGGCGGGTGCGCAGGCGGTGTCCGACGGCGTCAACTTCATCGTCGAAACCAAGGACCCGCGCGCCACGTTCGCCGGTGCCGTGCCTTTCCTCAAGCTGATGGGCATCGTTGCCGGCGGCTGGCAGATGGCGCGTGCCGCGCTCGCCGCCGAGAAATCCCTCCTCTCCAACGGCGATCGCGATTTCCTGCAGGCGAAGATCATCACCGCGCGCTTCTACGGCGACCACCTGCTGGTCCAGGCACCGGCGCTGCGCGACACCGTCCTCAAGGGCTCGCCGGGCGTCATGGCGCTAACCGAGGACCAGTTCCTCGCCGCCTGAATTCGGGGTCAGGGCACTAATTCAGATCCGGCCGTTCAAGCAGTCCGACGAAGCCGCAGTCCTTGCGCTGTGGGAGCGCTGCGGCCTCACTCGTTCCTGGAACGATCCGCGCAAGGACATCGTCCGCAAGCTGACCGTCCAGCCGGAGCTGTTCCTCGTCGGCTTGGAAGGCCACGCCGTGATCGCGAGTGCGATGGCGGGCTACGACGGCCATCGCGGCTGGGTGAACTATCTCGCGGTGGATCCGCCTGCACGCCGGCGCGGCCACGGACGCGAGCTCATGCGGCGGGTCGAAGAGCTGCTCCGCGAGCGCGGCTGCCCGAAGCTCAATCTCCAGGTTCGCGCCGAGAACGTCGAAGCGATCGAGTTCTACCGCCGCATCGGCTATGGAACCGATGCCGTGCTGTCGCTAGGAAAGCGCTTGCTCCACGATAGTTAGCGCCCTGACCCCGAACCCGCGCGCAGGCCGAAGAAGCGGCGGATGCGCGTGAGGAGGTCGGTTTCCTCCACCGCCACCGGACCGGGCTGGGTGGCGAAGGCTTCGCGCACTTTCTCGAGGCCGGGACGCCGGGCGCTGATGACGCGGCTCATGCCCTCCGCGATCTCGGGCCGCGAAAGCAGCAGGCCCTGGAACGAAGGGCGATCGAGGCGATAGCACTCGACGTCGGTCTTGGCCACCACCGTGGCGCTGCGCGCGTCGCCGGTGAGCAGCGCCATCTCGCCGAAGAATTGGCCGGGGCGCAGCGTGCCGATGACCTGCGGCGTGCCGCCCTGCGGCGGCTCGTAGCGCACCTCGGCCTCGCCGAACATGATCACGTACAGCCAGTCGGCAATGTTGCCCTGCTTGGTGATGACATCGCCGCGCGCGAATGGCGCGTATTGCAGCCGTTCCGCCACCTCGGTGATCTCGTCCTCGGAAAGGACGGTGAAGAGGTCGACGCCGCGCAGCATCTCGACGCGCCTGCTGATCTCGCGCTTGCGCACCGCGTCGGCGTGTGCCTCGTCGCGCGCCACCCCGTGCACGGTGCGCTGCTCCTCGGCGATGCGGATGCCGGCGCGCTGCAACGAGGCGAAGAGGTGCACGCGCACCATCGAGTCGGTCATCTCGTCCTCGAGCAGATCGGTGAGGAAATAGCGCAGCTCGTACTCCAGGTTGCCGTGGATGAAGCCGTGCAGCACCGTGTTCGGCGCCGGCGTGCGCGCGACGTTGGTGATCGGCACCTCGCGCATCTCCTCGTTGAGGATGGCGATGACGCGCGCCGGCGGCACGCGCGGGTCCACCATGAAGCGCAGCGCGCGGCGCCATTGCAGCGGCTGGCCTTCGCGCCGGCCGAGGATGGCGACGCGGCCTTTCATCAGCGTGCTGTTCGGGATGACGACCGTCTCCCAGTTGCGCGTCTCGATCAGCGTCGAGCGCCAGCGGATGTCGCGCACCTGGCCGGTGAGGTCGTCGACGCGCACCCAGTCACCGACCTGCACGGTGTTGTCGATCTGGATGGAAAGGCCGCCGAGCAGGTTGCCGAGCGTGTCCTGCATGGCGAACGCGACGACCGCCGTGAGGATCGCCGAGGTGGTGACGATGCTCGACAGATCGAGCCCCGCGCCGCGCAGCTGCACGAAGCCATAGACGACATACGCGACGAGGATCACGAGATCCTCGACGATGCGCGGCCACTCGCGCCCCATCCATGGCAGGAAGATGCGGAAGGTGGCGAAGCCGAGCAGGCGGATGAGCGCAATGGCGGCCGCGATGCGAAATACCGTGTGCATGAGCGACGCTACGTTCACGACGCCGATGGCGTCGAACGCCGCCGCCGCGCCCTGCCCGAAGACCGCGATGAGGAAAAGCCAGAGCGTGTTGAGGTAGACCGGGCGCTCGGAGGGCCGGAAGCGCAGCAGCAGGATCGCAAGCGCCAGCGCGAGCAGCGTCAGCCAGCCGAGCTCCGAATGCATCAGGGCGGTAAAGCTGTAGTCGTTCTCCAGCATCGGCGTCGGCGTCAGAACCTGATCCGCCCGGTGAGGATCTCCTTCCACATGACCCAGTCACCGGCGAAGCTGTAGAACGGGTGCGTGAAGGTCGCAGGCCGGTTCTTCTCGAAGAAGAAGTGGCCGACCCAGGCGAATGCATAACCCGCGGCGACCCCGGCGAGCAGCCACCAGGCATTGAGCGTCGACACGGCGACGATCACGGCAAGCAGCCCGACGCTGGTACCGACGAAATGCAGGCGGCGACAGGTCCGATCGGCATGCTGCGCTAGATAAAACGGATAAAACTCGCCAAAACTGCGGAATGGCGCGCGCTTTTCCCCCGCGGTCCCGACCGTGTCTCCTCCCATGCAGCCGATTCTACTGGGTCGGAACAATCGTGCCGCCGGCCGGTCGGATAGCCTAGTGGCAAAGATCCTCATCGCAGACGATCACCGCGCCAACCGCGAGGCGCTCTCCGCCTTGCTCGAGGTCGCGGGGCACTACGTCCTTACGGCCGCCGACGGCCACCAGGCGCTGAACCTCGCCAAGGAGCACCAGCCCGAGCTCGTCATCTCCGACGTGCTGATGCCGGCGATGGACGGCTACGAGCTCACGCGGCGCCTGAAGCTCGATGCCGCGACGGCCGGCATCAGCGTGATGTTTTACACGGCGTACTTCGGCGGCCAGGACGCGAAGCAGCTCGCCCAGGCGCTCGGGGTGGCGCACGTGCTGGTGAAACCGTCGGACAACGACGTGATCATGCGCGCGGTGGAGGAGGTCCTCGCCGCGCGGCCGGCCGCGCCGGCCGGCGGCACGGCGAACCTCGATCGCGAGCACTTGCGGCTGATGGTCGACCAGCTGCTCGAGAAGACCGGCGCGCTCGAAGCGCAGCAGCAGCGCATCGAGCGCCTGAACCGCACCCTGGCCATGCTGAGCGCCGTCAACGCGCTCATCGTGCGCGCCGACGACCGGCGCGCGCTTCTCGAGGAGGCCTGCCGCATCGCCATCGACAAGGGCGGCTTCCGCCTCGCCGTGGTCGGCCTGTCCGACCCGGTGCGGCACCTGACGCTGGTGGCGCAGGCCGGCGAGGGCAGCGCCGAGCGCGACCTCGAGCGCCTGAAGATGGGCACGCAGGCGATGGTCTGGAACGACGCGCAAAGCGGCTCCTTCGTCGCGCTGCCGCTGGTCGCCAACGAGGAGCCGGCCGGGGTCCTGCTTCTCTACGCGCGTGTGCGCGACTTCTTCGACGAGGAGGAGATGCGGCTGCTGCAGGAGCTGGCGGGCGACATCTCCTTCGCGCTGCATCACCTGGAGCAGAAGGCGCGGATGGACTACCTCGCCTATCACGATTCGCTCACCGATCTGCCCAATCGGAGCTTGTTCACCGACCGCATGACGCAGGCGCTGAACGCGGCGCGGCGCGAGAAGCGCTTCGCCGCGGCGGTATTTCTCGACGTCGAGCGCTTTCGCATGGTGAACGAGACCTTCGGCCGCAAGGCGGGCGATCATCTGCTGCGCACGATCGGCGCGCGGCTGCGTGCCGCGGCGCGCGAGCAGGACACCGTGGCGCGCATCGGCGCCGATCACTTCGCCATCGCGGTGGCGCCGTTCGACCGGCCCGGCGACACGACGCACTGGCTGATCGAGCGCCTGGCGGCGGCCTTCGCGCAGCCGATCCCGGTCGACGGGGTAGAGCTGCGCGTGGCCCTCAAGGCGGGCATCGCCGTCTTCCCGGCGGACGGCGAGTCCACCGAATCGCTGTGCGGGAACGCCGAGACCGCGCTCAGCAAGGCGAAGGACGCGAACCAGCACTATCTCTTCTATGCGCCGGAGATGAACGCGCGCGTCGCGGAGTCGCTGGCGATGGAGAACCGGCTGCGCCGCGCGCTCGAGGAGGGGCGGCTTGCGCTGCATTACCAGCCGAAGATCGACGTCAAGAGCGGCGACATCGCCGGGCTCGAAGCGCTCATCCGCTGGATCGACCCCGAGCTCGGCACCGTGCCGCCCGCCAAGTTCGTCGGCCTGCTGGAGGAAACCGGCATGATCCTCGCCGCGGGCCGCTGGGCGCTGCGGCAGGCGGCCTCCGACATCCGCCACTGGCAGTCTCTCGGCCTCGCGGTGCCGCGCATCGCGGTGAACGTCTCGGCCATCCAGCTGCGGCAGAAGGATTTCGTCGATTCGGTGCTCGAGGCGATATCGGAAGACGATGAGATGCGCGGCTCCCCGCCGCTGATCGACCTCGAGATCACGGAAAGCGTGCTGGTCGACGACATCGAGGAGAGCACGCGCAAGCTGCAGACGCTGCGGCGCGCCGGCATCGAAGTGTCGGTGGACGATTTCGGCACCGGCTATTGCTCGCTCAGCTATCTTGCGCGCCTGCCGGTCGACATGCTGAAGATCGATCGCAGCTTCGTCGTGCGCATGCGCGACGCCGGCTATCCGCGCAACATCGTGGCGATGATCGTCTCCCTCGCGCATACGCTCGGCCTGAAGGTGATCGCCGAAGGCGTCGAGGACGATGCACAGGTGCACCTGCTGAAGGAGCTCGGCTGCGACCAGATCCAGGGCTTCTACGTGAGCATGCCGCTTCCCGTGCAGCAGATCGCGCAGCTCTTGCGGCCCGACGCGGACAACGGGCTGCGGCGGCGCATCGCGGCTGCCTGAAGCGGCGGTCATCCCCGCGAAGGCGGGGATCCCGTTTCACATGTTCGGGTAGTTCGGCCCGCCGCCGCCCTCGGGGGCGACCCAGACGATGTTCTGCTGCGGGTCCTTGATGTCGCAGGTCTTGCAGTGCACGCAGTTCTGCGCGTTGATCTGCAGGCGCGGCTTCGTGTCCAGGTCGACGAACTCGTACACGCCCGCCGGGCAGTAGCGGCTCTCCGGGCCGGCATATTTCGCCAGGTTCACGCCGACCGGGATGGAAGGGTCCTTGAGCGTCAGGTGGATCGGCTGGTCCTCGCTGTGGTTGGTGTTCGAGATGAACACCGAGGACAGGCGATCGAAGGTGAGCTTGCCGTCCGGCTTGGGATAGGCGATCGGCTTCGCCTGGTCTTTCGGTACCAGCATTTCGTGGTCGGCATGCTTGTGGCGCAGCGTCCAGGGCGCCTTGCCGCGCAGCAGGACCTGGTCCATGCCGAACATCACGCTGCCGGTATAAAGGCCTTTCGACATCCACGGCTTGAAATTGCGGGCGCGGTAAAGCTCTTCATGGAGCCAGCTCTGCCGGAATGCCTCGGGATAGGCGGCGAGCTCGTCGCCGCTGCGTCCCGCCTTGAGCGCCTCGCAGGCCGATTCAGCGGCGAGCATGCCCGACTTGATCGCGCAGTGGCTCCCCTTGATGCGCGAGGCATTGAGGAAACCGGCGTCATCGCCGATCAACGCGGCGCCCGGCACGACGAGCTTCGGCAGGGATTGCAGTCCGCCTGCGGTGATGGCGCGCGCGCCGTAGCTGATCCTTTTTCCATTCTCAAAGAAACCCCGGATCGCGGGGTGGGTCTTGAACCGCTGGAACTCCTCGTAGGGCGAGAGATACGGATTCGTGTACGCGAGGCCCACCACCAGGCCGACGGAGACCTGCCGGTTCTCCATGTGGTACATGAACGAGCCGCCGTAGGTCGAGGCGTCGAGCGGCCAGCCCGCGGTGTGCATCACGAGCCCGGCCTCGTGCTTTTCCGGAGCGAGCTCCCAGAGCTCCTTCAGGCCGATGCCGTAGAGCTGCGGATCGACGCCCTGGCGCAAACGGTATTTCGCCTCGAGCTGTTTGCCGAGGTGGCCGCGGCAGCCTTCGGCGAACAGCGTGTATTTGCCGTGCAGCTCCATGCCGGGCTGATAGGCATCCGTCTTCTCGCCCTTGCGGTTGATGCCGAGGTCGCCGGTGGCGACGCCTTTGACCGCCTCGCCTTCGTACAGGATTTCCGCGGCGGCGAAGCCGGGAAAGATCTCGACGCCGAGCGCCTCGGCCTGCTGGCCGAGCCAGCGGGTCACGCTGGCCAGGCTCACCACGTAGTTGCCGTGGTTCTGGAAGCAGGCGGGAAGGATCGAAGAGGGCAGCTCGAGCTTGCCGTTCTCGCGCAGGAAGAGGAAGCGATCCTTGGTGACCGGCGTATTGAGCGGCGCGCCCTTGTCCTTCCAGTCCGGGAACAGCTCGGCGATGGCACGCGGGTCCATCACCGCGCCGGAAAGGATGTGTGCCCCGACCTCGGAGCCCTTCTCCAGCACGCAGACCGAGACCTCGGTGGACTGAGCCGCGGCAATCTGTTTCGCGCGGATCGCCGCGGCGAGCCCGGCGGGACCGGCGCCGACGACCACGATGTCGTACTGCATCGATTCGCGCGGCATGTCGGGAATTATAATCGGCGCCCCATGCCGCCTGAGAAAAAACTCGTGCATGTCGAGCGAATCGCCATTCGCTGGGGCGACATGGACGCGATGGGCCACGTCAACAACACCGTCTACTTTCGCTACATGGAGCAGGCGCGCATCGGCTGGTTCGACGCGCTGGTGCCCGAGGCCGAGGCCTGGAAGAGCACCGGCATCGTCATCGCGAACGCGTCGTGCAATTTCAAGCGCGCGATCAACTACCCCGGGACCGTGGAGGTGCAGGTCTACGCCGGGACGCCGGGCGGCTCGAGCGTGCCGACCTACTACGACCTGAGGATCGGCGGCGAGCTCTACGCCGACGGCGCGGCGACGATGGTGTTCATCGACATCGCACGCCAGAAGCCGGTGCGCATCCCCGACGGCATCCGCCAAAAGCTGCCATGAGGCCTTCGTGACGCCGATGTGGAGACCGAGCGCGGATCGCGCGGCGCAGACCGAGATGGCGCGCTTCATGAAGCTCGCCGGCAAGTCGAGCTACGACGAGCTGCACCGATGGTCGATCGAGCACGCGCCGCAGTTCTGGAGCCTGCTCTGGGACTTCGCCGGCGTGATCGGCGAGAAGGGCGGCGAGACCCTCGTCGACGGCGAGCGCATGCCCGGCGCGCGCTGGTTCCCGCAGGGGCGCCTCAACTTCGCCGAGAACCTGCTGCGCCGGCGCGATCGCGGCGAAGCCATCGTGTTCTGGGGCGAAGACCGCATCAAGCGGCGGCTCTCGCACGACAACCTGTACCGCCTCGTTTCGCGCATCGCGCAGGCGCTCGCCGATGCGGGGGTGGAGAAGGGCGACCGCGTCGCCGGCTATCTGCCCAACCTGCCCGAATCGATTGCCGCCATGCTCGCCACGGCCAGCCTGGGCGCGGTCTGGTCGAGCTGCTCGCCGGACTTCGGCGTGCAGGGCGTGCTCGATCGCTTCGGCCAGATCGAGCCGAAGATCCTGTTTGCCGCCGACGGCTATCTCTACAACGGCAAGGAGTTCGACTGCCAGGAGAAGCTGCGCGAGATCGCCGAGCGCCTGCCGAGCGTCGAGGAGTGCGTGGTGATCGACTACCTCGGCGCGACCTGCACGGCCGGCACCTCGCTCTACGAGTTCCTCGAGCCGTTCGACGCGCAGGAGATCCGCTTCGAGCGCGTGGCCTTCAACGATCCGCTGTACATCCTGTACTCCTCCGGCACGACCGGCGTGCCGAAGTGCATCGTGCACGGCGCCGGCGGCACGCTGCTGCAGCACCTGAAGGAGCATCGCCTGCACAGCGACGTGCGCAACGGCGATCGGCTCTTCTACTTCACCACGCTGGGCTGGATGATGTGGAACTGGCTTGCGAGCGGCCTTGCGTCCGGCGCCACCCTTCTTCTCTACGACGGCGCGCCCGCCGTCTCGGGCGGCCGGATTCTCTTCGACCTTGCCGACGCCGAAGGCATGACGCACTTCGGCACCTCCGCCAAGTTCATCGACTCGCTCGCCAAGATGGGCTTGAAGCCGATCGAGACGCATCGGCTGGACAAGCTGCGCGCCATCCTCTCGACCGGCTCGCCGCTCCTGCCCGAGGGGTTCGACTACGTCTACCGGAACATCAAAGAGGACGTGTGCCTTTCCTCGATCTCCGGCGGCACCGACATCGTTTCCTGCTTCGTGCTCGGCAACCCGGCGGGGCCGGTGTGGCGCGGCGAGATCCAGGCCAAGGGCCTCGGCATGGCGGTCGACGTGTTCGATGAAGAAGGCAGATCAATGCAGGGCGAGAAGGGCGAGCTCGTCTGCACCAAGCCTTTCCCTTCCATGCCGGTCGGCTTCTGGAACGATCCGGACGGCGCCAGATACCGGGCCGCCTATTTCGAGAAATATCCGAACGTGTGGCGCCACGGCGACTGGTGCGAGATCACCGCGCACGGCGGCGTAATCATCTATGGGCGCTCGGACGCGGTGCTGAATCCGGGCGGCGTGCGCATCGGCACGGCGGAAATCTACCGGCAGGTCGAGCAGCTGGAAGAGGTGGTGGAGTCGCTGGTCATCGGACAGGACTGGCAGGGAGACGTGCGCGTCGTGCTTTTCGTCAAGCTGCGCGACGGACTCGCGCTCGATGAGGCGCTCGTCACGGCGATCAAGCGCCGGATTCGCGAAAACACCACGCCGCGGCACGTGCCGGCGAAGATTTTGCAGGTGAACGACATCCCGCGCACGAAGAGCGGCAAGATCGTCGAGCTCGCCGTGCGCGACGTGGTGCATGGACGCACGGTGAAGAATATCGAGGCGCTCGCGAACCCGGAAGCGCTCGAGCACTTCAAGAAGCGTCCTGAGCTGGCCGATTAGCTGCGGCTACTTCTTTCCTTTGGACGCGTCCTGCATGTCCTTGCCGGCTTGCTCCACCGCCTTGCCCGCTTCGCCCATCGACTTGTCGACCTCGCGGCCGGCTTTCTCGGCCGGACCGCCAGTGCCTCCTGACCCCGCGTTGCGGTCGCACGCGGCCAATGAGAGCGCGAAGACGAGCGCGATCATGAATGTCTTCATGTCGTGATTTTCGTCACCTGCCGATGGGCCGTCTGTGCGCCGTTTCGACCTTCCGTGTAGGCAGGAAGGATTAATGACGGAGCAGTCCTTCGCGCGGGACCAGGCACTGGTCACGGCGATCAAGCGGCGGCAAAATCGGCAAAGCTCTTGAGAGGAGGGGGTATGGAAGCGGGCTCCGCACCATTTGCCCACCTGGACGAAACCGCGATCCGCAAGCTGGTGCCGGGCGGCACGGTCCGCTCGTACCCGAAGAACACGGTGGTGGTGAGCGAAGGCGACCAGACCGATTCGCTTTACGTGCTGCTCGAGGGGCGGGTGAAGGCCTTCGTCAGCGACGAAGGCGGGCGCGAGGTCGTGCTGAACGTG
>DATDCR010000190.1:0-2296 GCA_036524215.1 Burkholderiales bacterium | reverse complement strand
CACCACCTTCAACCTGATCGCCGGCGCCCTGCGCCCGAGCGCGGGCTCGGTGCGCTTCCGGGGCCGCGAGATCGCGGGCGAGCCGGCGTATCGCGTGGCGCACGCCGGCATCGCCCGCACGCACCAGATCCCAAGGCCGTTCCGCAAGCTTTCGCTGCTCGACAACGTCGCGCTCGCGGCCTTCTACGGCCAGGACCAGAAGCTCGGCCGGGAGCGGGCCTATGCGCTCGCCAGGGATTGCCTCGCGCTCGTCAATTTGCACGGGGAGCGGGTCGAAGGCCTGAGCGCGTCCGGACTGAAGAAGCTCGAGCTCGCGCGCGCCCTCGCGATGCAGCCGAAGCTGCTGCTCGCCGACGAGTCGCTCGGCGGGCTCGACCACGCCGAGATGGAGCAGGCCGCCGACATGCTCGCGGCGATCCGGCGCCGCGGCATCACCATCGTCTGGGTCGAGCACATCATGGGCGTGCTGATGCGTGTGGTCGACCGCTGCGTGGTGCTCGACCACGGGGAGGTGATTGCGCAGGGCAAGCCCGCCGACGTGGCCCGCGACGCGCGGGTGATCGAGGTCTATCTCGGGCGCGACAGCCATGCTCTCGCTTAACGCCGTCTCCGCGCATTACAGCGGCTTCCAGGCGCTCTTCGGGGTCAGCCTCGAGGTGAACGCGGGCGAATCGGTCGCCGTGATCGGGCCGAACGGCGCCGGCAAGACGACGCTGCTGCGCGCGATCTCCAAGCTGATCGAGCCCTCCGCCGGAGACATCCGGCTCGAGGGCGAATCCTTGGCGGCGGTGCCCGCGCACGCGGTCGTGGCGCGCGGCATTGCGCACGTGCCCGAGAACCGGCGACTGTTCGCGCGTCTGACGGTGGAGGAAAACCTCCGCATCGGTGCCTTCGCCTCGCGCAAGCGATTCGCCGAGCGGCTCGAAACCGTGTACGGCCTGTTCCCCCGCCTCAAGGAACGGCGCCTGCAGAGCGCCGGCACGCTCTCCGGGGGCGAGCAGCAGATGTGCGCCATCGGCCGCGCGCTGATGTCCGGACCAAAGCTGCTGCTTCTCGACGAGCCGTCCGCGGGCCTCGCGCCGATCGTGGTGCAGGCGATCTTCGATCTTGTGCGGCGTATCTGCGCGCAGGGCTACACCGCGCTGATCGTCGAGCAGAACATCCGCCAGGTGCTGCACGTCGTGAGCCGCGCCTACCTGCTCGAGGCGGGGCGCATCGTGCTTTCGGGCACCTCGGCCGAGCTGCTGGCCTCGCGCGACATTCAAAAAGCCTATCTCGGCCTGTGAGCGACATCTTCGACGTCTTCCTGCTCGAGGCGGTGCTCAACGGCCTGCTGCTCGGCGGGCTGCTCGCGCTCCTGTCGCTCGGACTGAACCTGATCTTCGGCGTGATCGACGTGGTGTGGATCTGCTACGCCGAGCTCATCATGTGCGGCATGTACGCGGTGTACTTCCTCTACGTGCAATATCACTGGCCGCTCCTCGCCGCCATGGCGGCCGCGATCGTCATCGTCGCCATGCTGGGCCTCGCGCTGCACCAGTTCGTGATCCGGCCGGTGCTGAACGCGGAGCCGATCAACCAGCTCCTCGTTACCGGCGGCGTGCTGTTCTTCCTGCAGGCGGCGGCGACCCTCGCCTTCGGCGTCGACTTCCGCAACCTCGGCGTGGCGCTGGCTTCGGTGCGCGTCGGCGAGATGTCGTTCTCCGCTGCACGGCTGGTCGCCTTCGCGGTCGCGCTGGGCGGGGTCGTGGCGCTCTGGCTCTTCCTGCGCAAAACCTATCTGGGAACGGCGATCCGGGCCATCAGCCAGGACCGCGCGATCATGCCGCTGATGGGCGTCGACCCGGCGCGCATCTTCGCCCTCACGTCGGCGCTCGGCGGCGGGCTCGCCGGCCTCGCCGCGTGCCTGCTCGTGCTGCAGTACGACGTGCATCCGGCGATCGGGCTCTCATTCGGCCCGATCACCTTCCTCATCTGCGTGCTCGGCGGCCTCGGCAACATGATGGGCGGCTTCATCGCCGCGTTCATCTTCGCCCAGTTCATCGCGGTGGGCGGCTTCTTCTTCGCCGTCGAATGGGGCTACGTCATCGCCTTCGTGTTCTTCATCGCCGTGATGTTCTGGCGGCCCAGAGGCATATTGGGGAAATAGGTCGGCTCATGATCGGCAACTATCCGCTGCACCTCGCGATCCTCGTGCTGCTGTGGGGCTACATCTATACGAGCTGGTCGCTGATGGGGCGGCTCGGGCTGGTCTCCTTCGGGCACGGCGCGTTCATGGGCATCGGCGCCTACACGG
>DATDCR010000189.1:0-3306 GCA_036524215.1 Burkholderiales bacterium | reverse complement strand
AGGTGCGCGACTTCCTCTGTTTCGAGAAACACCTTCGCCAGGCGTTCGAGGCGGTGGCGAAGCTGCGCGGCACGCCGGCCCGCATCCCGGAGGTCTGGTACCAGCGGCCGATCTTCTACCACCCGAGCCGCTTCTCGGTGTGCGGCCCGGACACCGACGTGCCGTGGCCGGGCTACTGCGAGAAGCTCGACTTCGAGCTCGAGTTCGGCTTCTACGTCGGCAGGCGCGGCAAGGACATCCCGAAGGAGCGGGCGCGCGAGCATATCTTCGGCTACACCATCTTCAACGACTTCTCCGCGCGCGACGAGCAGACCAAGGAGATGGCCGGGCAGCTCGGTCCGGGCAAGGGGAAGGACTTCGACAACGGCAACGCGATGGGACCGTGCCTCGTTACCGCCGACGAAATCGGCGATCCCTACAACCTCGAGATGGCGGTGCGCGTGAACGGCGAGGAATGGGGCCGCGGGAACTCACGCGACATGCATTGGAAGTTCGAGGATTGCATTGCGCACGCGTCGCGCAGCGAGACGCTCCATCCGGGCGAGTTCTTCGGCTCGGGCACGGTGGGCAACGGCTGCGGCCTGGAGCAGCTGCGCTTCCTGAATCCGGGCGATGTGGTCGAGCTCGAAGTGGAAAAAATTGGCGTCCTGCGCAATCGAGTCGTGAAGCAATAGTTCACGGCGCGGAACGCCAGATGTTGCGTCGACGCGACAGTTCATAACCTGGAAATCCGGCCCGCCGTCATAGCGTTGGACAGGGCGCGGGCAACGGCGGATCGTTCATTCCGTTGTTTTTTACCACGGAGATCAGTCAATGAAAAAGACCGCAATTGCTCTAGGGATCATCGGCGCCGCGCTTGCCCTGCCGGCCGGCGCTCAGGGGCTCAACATGAGCGCCTTCTACGTCGGCGCGACGCTCGGGCAGTCGGAGTTCAAGGATTCCTGCGACGGCATCGGAGCCGGCGTGTCGTGCGATGAAAAGGACACCGCCTGGCGCCTCCTCGGCGGCTACCAGTTCAACCGCAACTTCGCGGCCGAGCTCGGCTACCACAACTTCGGCGAGACGAAGGCCTCCGCGGGCGGCATCAGCGCCTCGATCAAGTCGAAGGCCTGGGAGCTCGTCGGCATCGGCTCGCTGCCGGTGGCGAACCAGTTCTCGCTCTACGGCAAGCTCGGCGGCTATCGCGCCGACACGGAGCTGACGTCCAACTTCGGCGCGAGCGGCAAGGATACGAACACCGGCTGGACCTACGGCTTCGGCGCGCAGTGGGATCCGATGGCCCAGCTCGGCGTGCGCGTCGAGTGGCAGCAGTACCGTGACGTCGGCGGCGACAACTCCGGCAAAGGGGAGATCAACGTCCTCAGCGTCGGCGGCATCTGGCGCTTCCGCTAATTCGGGGACAGAGCCCTAACCAGTTCGGGGACGGAGCCGCAGGCAGTTAGGGCTCCGTCCCCGAATTTCAGACGGTTGCGGGAGCGCGGTAGACCAGCTTGTCGAAGCTGGTTTCCTTCAGGTAATCGTCGAGCTTCCAGCGCTTCACCTGGTCCATCACCATGTCGTAGTCCTCACGCGGCAGCGGCTGGTAGACGAAGCGCTCGCCGCGCGTGAACTTGCCGTAGTCCCAGCTGCGCGTGTTCTGGAACTCCGGCGGGATGCACTTCTCCCAGAGCGGCAGGTATTTCTTCAGGTTCGACTTGAGCGCCTGCTCGGCGCGGTCGAGGCCGCGCAGATAAGCCCGCACGTCGTCCTGCGCGGCGGTCTCGGGCACCCACCACAGCGTCTTGAACTCGTCCTCGATGACCGCGCGCAGGCCGAGCTGCCTTGCCATGTCGATCTGCGGCGGCAGCAGGCTGGCGGCCTCGACTTCGCCGTCGAGCAGCGCCTTCAGCCGCGCGCCGAAGCCGCCGGTGTTGACGGTCTTGATGTTCTCGAGCGGCAGGTACTTTTCGAGCCGGTAGGGGACGTTGAAGTGGCTGCCGGCGCGCATGCCGACCGAGATCGGCACGTCCTTGAGATCAGTGGGCTGGCGGACCTTCGAATCCGGGCGCACGAAGATGGCCCACGGCGAGACGCCGTAGCAATCGCCGACGAAGCGGCCCATGCCGGCGCCGGCGTTCGAGATGGTGCCCCACAGGCAGGCGCACTGGATCAGGCTGTCGTCTTTCGCCTCGGTATACGGCTTGTCCTGCGGGCGCTGCAGGTACTTGTTTTCCACCCACCTCGACTGCGTGCCGCGGAAGGTCTTCATGTCCCACTCGACCTCGATGCCCTCGGCGGCGAAGAACCCCTCCTGCTGGGCGACGAAGTCGTTGAGACCCATGCCCTTCGGTGCTACGCGTACTTTCCTCATGCCTCCTCCTCGTTCAACGGCGGTATAGTAGCCACTATACATGGTCTCCAGCCGGATGAGCGCAAGGACCCTGCGCGGCGAATCGGCCCGCTACGAGCGTCCCAGCACCGAGCGCGAGGCGGCGATTCTCCAGGCGGCGACCGCGCTTTTCGGCGCCAAGGGTTATCGCGGCGCGCGAACCGCCGAGATCGCCGCCGCGGCCGGCGTCACCGAGAGGACGCTTTTCCGGTACTTTTCTTCGAAGGAAAAGCTGTATCGCCGCGTCATGTTCCCGGCGGTGCTCGCCGCCACCATGCCGCGCGAGCTGACGGAGACCGGCAAGCTCTTCGCCGCGGACTCCGAGACGTTTCGCGACTGGCACCGGCGGGTGCTCAAGCTGCGTACCGGCGCGGCGCGTGCGGCGGCGCCGCAGTTCCGCCTCATGCTGGCGACGCTGATGACCGACGAAGCGCTGCGCGGCAAGGTGCTGGCGATCTGGAAGAAGAACCTCTGGCAGCACGCGCTGAACACGGTCGATCGCTACCAGAAGCGCAAGCAGCTCCGCACGGACGTGCCGGCGGCCGCCATCGCGCGCGCCATCATCTCGCTCAACCTGGGCTACATCGTGGCGCGCGCGCTGCTCGCGCCGGATGCGGCGTGGGACGACGACACCGAGATCGAGGCGACCGTGGAGCTTCTGCTGCGCGGCGCCGGCCGGGGCTGAATCGGCACGTTTACTGCAGGGCCCGTGCAGGAGGTTTCTATGCGCACACCTGCGAGCATTGCAAGGCATCCCATCCACCCGATGCTGGTGCCGATCCCCATCGGCCTGTGGCTCTTCTCCTTCTTCTGCGACCTCGTCCATCGCTTCGGCGGCGCAAGCCCGAACTGGGAGGTCGTCGCCTGGTACACGATGGTTGGCGGCATCGTCGGTGCGCTGATCGCGGCGCTGCCGGGGCTCGTCGACCTGCTGTCGC
>DATDCR010000188.1:0-21703 GCA_036524215.1 Burkholderiales bacterium | reverse complement strand
TGTCGTAGGCGGCCGCGGCTTCGCCGATGCTTGCGAAGCCAGCGGGATCGCTGAAAGCGATGCCGCTCGAGCTGCTCGACGTGCATGCCGCGTTGTCGCAGTGGTACACGCGCCGTGATGCGCGCAGCCCATTGCCGGACTCGACCAAGCCGACCTGGATGCGCAGCAACGCGAGCGCGCCGCCGTGCAATAGGCTCAACCGGTTGGCCGGCGGAATGTAGGTGAACGCAAGGCCCGCGAACAGCTCGGCATTGCCCGTACGCGACGCAGTAGCGGCCGGCACGGTCAGCGTTGATTGGAGCGTTGTCACGCGGTGGCCGCCGGCATTGACGTCCGCGCGGCTCATGTACGACGTGCCGCGGATCGACGTCGCCGGCGCCATGTTGTCGGCCTGGGCGCTCAGCGCTAGGGCCCCGTTCACCACGCCGCGGCTGAAGAGCGGCGATCGCCATTTCGAGCCATCGAGGGTGCCGGCGCACAGGGCGTCGTAGAGCGTCAGCCCCGCCGTAGACGCCGCCGTAGGAACGGCGCATGTTTCCGCCGAAAGCGGGCTCTCACCCCCGCCGTTGGCCGCCGTTACTGCCACGAAGACTGGCGCGCCATTGGTCAGCGCAGACAGCGCCGCACCCGGCGTGCTGACGGTGGTCTTGTTTGCGCTTTTGGTTACCGGCGATGTGGACGAGCTGTATACGTTGTAGCTCGTCGCGCCAGGAACTGCTGTCCATGTGACGGTCGCCTGCGAGTCGGCAGGCACGGCCGTTACGCCCGTCGCGGGCGTCGGCGGGTCAGGCAAGCGCTCCGGCTCGGGCCCGCCACCGCCGCCGCAGGAAGCGAGCAGAACGATGAAAAATGCGGATATCCAGATTCTCTTGTCCGTCGCCATGTATTCCCCCTTTAGTTGGCAAACGTGCGGAAGATCCTAGGCGCGGCAATCGGGGAAGAAAATCCCACAATCGCGTGAGTGGCCCTGCTTCGTTTGCCGTGCTTTTATTTATGCTGCGGGCCGGAAGACGAGCTAATGAGGAGGTTTTGAATTGCAGATGATCCTGCGCGCGCTCCTGTTTGCGCTCGCCTTTGCACCTGCCTTCCCGCAAGCGCGCGATGCCGTCACGGCGAAGCACTTCATGGTCGCGGCGGCGAACCCGCTGGCCGTCGAGGCAGGCTACGAGATCCTTGCGCGCGGCGGCTCGGCGCTCGACGCGGCAATCGCGGTGCAGCTTGTCCTTGGCCTGGTCGAGCCGCAATCGTCCGGCATCGGCGGTGGCGCATTCCTTCTGCATTGGTAGCCGGCGGCGAAGAAGCTGCGCAGCTACGACGGACGAGAGAGCGCGCCGGCCGCGGCTCGGCCCGATCGCTTCCTCGGCCACGACGGCAAGCCGCTCGCCTTCTACGACGCGGTCGTCAACGGCCGCTCAGTCGGCGTGCCGGGCGTGGTGCGCATGCTCGAGCTCGCGCATCACAACCACGGCAAGTTGCCGTGGCCGGAGCTCTTCCAGCCGGCGATCTCGCTCGCCGAGCGGGGCTTTGCGCTTTCGCCGCGGCTTCATGCCTTGCTGCAGGCCGATCGTTATCTGGCCGCGGATCCGCGGGCGCGCGCGCTGTACTACGGCAAAGCGGTCGGCACACGCATCGTCAACGCACCGTACGCCGCCACGCTGAAGGCGCTCGCTGCTCACGGACCGGGAGACCTGTACCAAGGGCCGATCGCCGACGACATCGTGCGTGCGGTGCGCTCGCATCGCAAAGCCGGCGATCTCACGGCCGCCGATATGGCGCGCTATCGCGCGCTCGAGCGTGATCCGATTTGCCGCCCGTACCGGCAATGGCGTGTCTGCTCGATGGCTCCGCCGAGCTCGGGCGGCATCGCGGTGCTGCAGATCCTCGGTCTCCTCGAGCGCACGGCGTTCGCCGATGCGCCGCCACAGTCCGCCGAAGCGCTGCATCTCTTCGCTGAAGCGAGCGCCCTCGCTTATGCCGATCGCGCGCGTTATCTCGGCGATCCGGATGTCGTGAACGTGCCGGTCGGGAGCCTTCTCAGCACCGCCTATCTGGACAAGCGCGCCAAGCTGATCGGCGAGCGCGCGAGGCGTGAGGCATTGCCGGGAGATCCGGAGCCCGGCACGAGCCACCTCTCGATCGTCGGGCCGGATGGCGAGGCGGTGGCGATGACGACGACAATCGAGAGCGCCTTCGGCAGCCGCATCCTCGTGCGCGGCTTCCTGCTGAACAACCAGCTCACGGACTTCGACTTCGTGCCGGGCTCGGCCAACGAGCCGGGGCCGGGCAAGCGACCGCGCTCGAGCATGGCGCCGACGATGGTGTTCGACGCGCAGGGCGAGCTGCAGCTCGCCATCGGCTCGCCGGGCGGCTCGGCGATCATCAACTACGTCGCGAAGGCGCTGGTCGCTTCGCTCGACTGGCGCCTGGATATCCAGAAAGCGATCGACGTGCCGAATTTCGGCAGGCGCTATGGCGCGCTCGAGATCGAGCGCGGCTCGTCGTTTGAAACGCTCGTGCCGGCGCTGACGGCGCGTGGCCACGACGTGCGCTTGATTCCGCTGCAGAGCGGCTTGCATGGCATCGAGCGCGTGCCGGGCGGATGGCGCGGCGGCGCGGATCCGCGCCGGGAAGGCATTGCTAAAGGGGGCTGAGCGGGGAACAATGCCCGGAAGGGCGAGGGAGATGAAGCCGAAAAGGGGATCGCTCGGCAAGACCACCAGGCCGCGCCTTGCGGGCGTGCTGGCGAGGCAGCGCCTCTTCGGCCTCCTCGACCGCGGGCGCGAAGGCTCCGTCGTCTGGATTTCCGGCCCGCCCGGCTGCGGCAAGACCACGCTTGCGGCGAGCTACCTCGATCACGCCCGCATTCCGTGCCTCTGGTACCAGATGGACGAAGGCGACGCCGAGGTCGCCACCTTCTTCTATTACCTGCGCCTGGCGGCGGAGGATTCCGCCGACGGCGAAGCCGGCACGCTGCCGCTGCTGGCGCCGGAATACCACGCCGCGCTGCCGGTTTTTGCGCGCCGCTATTTCCAGGCCCTGTATGCGCTGCTCAAGCCGCCCTTCGCGGTGGTCTTCGACGGCTACCACGAGATCCCGGCGTCGTCGGCGCTGCACGAGATCATGCGCATTGCGCTGAGCGAGCTGCCGCGCGGCGGCTGCGCGGTGATCGTGAGCCGCGGCGATCCGCCGCCATCGCTCGCGCGGCTGCGCGCGAACCGCGCGCTGACCGCATTGGGCTGGGAGGAGCTTCGCCTCACGCGCGATGAGACGGCGCAGATCGCCCTCGAGCGAAGGCCCGAGCTCGAGCCCGAAGCGCTCGATTCGCTCTTCGCCAGCACCCAGGGCTGGGCCGCCGGGCTGGTGCTCATGCTCGAGCAGCCGAAGCTCGGCGCCTTGGGCGAGACGCCGGATTTCTCGACCAGCCAGCTGGTCTTCGATTACCTGGCGGGCGAGATCCTGCAGAAGACGGATGCGGCGACGCAGGACTTTCTCCTGCGCACGGCCTGCCTGCCGCAGATGACCGCCAGCATGGCGCGCGAGCTGACCGGCGACGAACGGGCCGCCGCGATCCTGGACGGCCTTCACCGCAACAACTATTTCGTGGCCTTGCGCGAAGCGCGGCCCGAGCCGCTCTACCAGTATCACCCGATGTTCCAGGAGTTCCTGCTCGCGCGCGCGCACGAAAGCCTGCCGAAGGAGGTGCGCCGACGCCTGCAGAGAAGCGGGGCGGCCCTGCTGGAAGCCGCGGGTCGCATCGACGACGCGCTCGCCCTCTATCGCGAGAGCCACGACTGGGAGGACATGGCGCAACTCATCCATGGGCATGCGCAGACCATGCTGGCGCAGGGCCGCGGCGAGACGCTGCGCCACTGGATCGAGGACTTGCCGCCCGAGCTCCTCGACCGCTTTCCATGGACCGTGTACTGGGCGGCGGTCAGCCAGACGCAGATCGCGCCGCGCGAGGCCAGGCTGCAGTACGAAAAGGCGTTCGAGCTCTTCCGCGCGAGAGGCGAGAGCGCGGTCGAGGGGATGATCCTGGCGAGCGCGGGCGCGATGGACGCGATCCTCTACGAGCTGGACGACCTCTCGCTCCTCGACCGCTGGATCAGCGTGCTCGACGATGCGGCGGCGACGGGTGCGCGCCTGGGATCGCCGAGCGTGGAGGCGCGGGTGGCGAGCAGCATGGTGTTCGCGCTCACGCTGCGCAAGCCGCAGCGCCGCGACATCGAGCAATGGGTGGAGCGCGCGATTGCCTGCGCCCGCCACGCCGCCGAGCCGAACCTGCAGATGCAGGTCGGACTGCTCTGCGCTCTGACCCTGATGTGGACCGGCCTTTACACGCGCGCCGCGCAGCTCATCGAATGGGCGCGACGCACGGCCGACGCGCCCGGCGTGTCGCCCTTCTCGCGCATCACGCTGAAGAACGTCGAGACGATGCATTACATGCTGATGGCGCAGCACGGACCCGGCCTGCAGGCCATGCGCGAAGGCCTGGAAATCGCGCGCGCGACCGGCATCCATACGTGGACCTTCCAGCTTCTCGTGCATGGCTACGGCACGGCGCTCGGCGCCGGCGATCTCGATACCGCCGCGCAGATCGCCGGCGAGCTGCAGGCGCAGGCGGCCGGCGCCGGCCGCCTGAGCCAGTGCTTCCACTATCACTTCCAGGCGTGGGAAGCGATGCTGCGCAAGGACGTGATGCGCGCGCTGCAGATGGAGAAGAGCGCGTTGCGCATGGCGGTCGAGGTCGGCTGTCCTTATTTTGAGGCGCTCTGCCGGCTCGCCCTCGCGCAGGTGCTGCTCGAATGCGGCGACCAGAGGAAATGCATCGCGCAGCTGCGCCGCGTGCGCTCGATCGTGCGCGATATCCCGAACCAGCATCTCGAGTTCGCCTGCCTGCTCGGCTTCGCCGACATGGCCCTCGCACACGGCCGGGCGCGCCCCGGCCTGAAGGCCTTGCGCCTCGGCCTCGAGACCGGGCGGCAATACGGCTACCAGCACTTCCTCTGGTGGTGGCCGAACGCCGTGTCGCGGGTGTGTGCGCGCGCGTTGGAGGAGGGCATCGAGACCGACTACGTGCGTTCGCTGATCCGCAATCGCGGCCTCACGCCGGAGGGCACGAGCGAGGCATGGCCTTGGATGTTCCGCATCCACACGCTCGGACCCTTCCGCGTCGAGCGCCACGGCGAAGCGCTCGTCGGCAGCGGCAAGGCGCAACGCCGCCCGCTGGAGCTCCTCAAGATCCTCATCAGCTATGGCGGCGAGAAGGTGAACGAGAGCCGCATCACCGATGCGCTCTGGCCGCGCATCGACGGCGACTCCGCGCATCGCTCCTTTACCAGCGCACTGCATCGCCTGCGCAAGCTTCTCGGCGAAGACAAGGCGATCGTGCTGCATGAGGGCAAGCTCACGCTCGATCGCCGCTACGTCTGGGTCGACGCCTGGGCGTTCGAGGCGCTGGCCGCGCGCGTCGAGTCCGCCAGCGATCCCGCAGTGTTCGAGAAGCTGGCGGAGCGCATGCTCGCCCTCTACCGCGGCCCCTTCATGGCCGACGAGGAAGACGCGTCCTGGTACCTGCCGGCACGCGAGCGCATGCGCGGTCGCCTGGCGCGCGCCATGGGCCGGGTGTTGCGCCACTGGCAGGAGAACGGCGAAGCGGAGCGGGCCTTCGGCTGCTATCAGAGCTGCCGCGATATCGACCCGAGCGCGGCCGACCAGCCCAGCTTTAAGGCATTGGTAACCGATCGGTAAGCGATCGGCAGGCCCTCCCCCCCGATGATCGTCGCACCGGAGCACGGGCTCCGGCCAACGAACGGAGGGCACCATGAAAAGAACCACGCTCCAGGCCGCGCTGGCGGCAGCGCTTCCCGCGCTGATGCTGTCGGGCTGCTATTACATCCAGGTCGACCAGGAACTGCTGGGCAGGCTCGGTGCCATGGCCGAGATGCCGAAGGTGCCGCCGAGCGCATCGCCCGGCGCGAGCAGCCCGGCAACGGCCGGTGCCAGCGCGGTGAGCGCGAATGGAATGAAGACCGTTCCGCCGACTGCACCGATGTCACTTCCCGCACGCCTTTACCCGATGAACGAGGTGGCGAACGAGAACGGGCTCATCTCGGGCAGCGTGACGAACATGATGAACGGCAAGGGACGCGTGCAGCTCACCTACCGCGGCGAGATGCTGGTCGGCGAAGCGACCCGGGTCTCCGGCGACGATCGCAAGGGCATAGCGAGCGCATGGGGACCGAGCGGCTCGTTCATGAGCTGCGAGTACCAGATGAGCGCGCCGGTTCGCGGCGCGGGCACCTGCATCTTTTCCGACGGCGCGCGCTACCAGGTCCACGTGGGGAACTAGCCGTGTTGACCGACCGCGAAGGCGACGTGCTGCTGCTGCTCGCCGGCGGCTGCACCTACGAGCAGATCGCGCTGCGCCTCGGCATCTCGGTGCACACCGTCGGCACGCACGTGAAGAACTGCTACCGCAAGCTCGGGGTGCGGCGCGCCGCCCATGCCGTCACGCGCGCCGCGGAGCTCTCCCTGATGCCCGAGCAGCTGTCCACCATCCAGCCATGAAGCGCATCTTCGATCCCGATTTCCGCTATCGGCCGAGCTTCGCCACAGACGTGAGGGAGACGTTCGATCGGATCCGGCGCGAGCAGTCAGCGCGCGTGGAGGGCGCGAAGGATGGCCTCGACGCAGCGCTCGGGGTCGTGCGCGATATCGACAGTGATCGCATTCGCCGGCGGCTCCAGCGTGGCGAGCTGGCTGTCGAGGAGCGTTGCGGGCATGTAGCGGTGCTGGCGCGCCGCAAGGCGTGACGCGATCAGCGCTTTGCTGCCGTGCAGGTGGACAATGGTCGCCTGCGCGATGCCGGCGAGCAGGCGCCGGCGGTAGGCTTCCTTCAGCGCCGAGCACGCGATGATCGCGTGGTCTTCTTTTTTCAGAATGGCATTCAGCTGGTCGAGCCACGGCCAGCGGTCTTCGTCCTCGAGCGCGATGCCGCGCGCCATCTTCGCCACGTTCTGTGGCGGGTGATAGTCGTCGGCGTCGAGGAAGCGCCACTCCAGGCGCTCGGCGAGCTTTCTTCCGATCGTGGTCTTGCCGGCGCCCGAGACGCCCATCACCACCACGATCATGCGCTCACTTTTCCTCGCCGACCGGGTGGCCCCCGAAGCGCCCGCGCATCATGGCGAGAAGGCGCCGCGCGTAATCCGCGCCGCCCTGGCTCGAGAAGCGGTTCATCAGCGCAGCCGTGATCACCGGCGCCGGCACGCCGAGCTCGATCGACTCGAGCGCGGTCCAGCGTCCTTCGCCGGAATCGGCGACCACCGGCGAGATGCCGGCTAGCGTCTCGTTGTCCTTGAGCACGCCCGCGCAGAGATCGAGCAGCCAGGAGCGCACGACGCTGCCGTAGCGCCAGGTTTCCGCCAGGCGTGCGGCATCGATGTCGAGGTCCTTGCGCGCCGCGAGCAGCGCGAAGCCCTCGGCCAGGGCCTGCATCATTCCGTATTCGATGCCGTTATGCACCATCTTGGCGAAGTGCCCGGCGCCGCTCGGGCCGCAGTGCAGCCAGCCGTTCTCCGCGTCCGGCGCGAGGAGCCTCGCCACGGGCGCGAAGATCTCGATCGAGGTGCGCGTGCCGCCGAGCATCAGGCAGTAGCCGTGATCGCGGCCATGAATGCCGCCCGATACCCCGGCGTCGATATAGCGCAGGCCCTGCTGCGAAAGGCCGAGCGCGCGGCGCATCGAGTCGCGGTAATAGCTGTTGCCGCCGTCGACGATGGTGTCCCCGGCCGACATGAGGGGCACCAGATCGCGAATGCTGTCTTCCACCGGCGTGCCGGCCGGCAGCATCAGCAGGACGATGCGCTCGCCGTCGAGCCGCGCGCAAAGCGCCGCAAGGTTCTCCGCGCATTCGATGTTCTGCGTGCCCGCGACGGCGCTACGCGCCTCGCTCGCCCGGTCGTAGCAAATCACCGTCATGCCGGCCTGCGCCAGGCGCCGCGCCATGCCGGCGCCCATCCTGCCCAGCCCGACCATTCCGATCTGCATGCACTCTCCTGAACGGCTCTGAACGTGAACGCGGATTCTAGGGTCACAGTTTGACAGATGGATATCTTGGACCTGGTGCAATGGCCTGCCATGGTGATCACGGTGGCGGCCGCCTGGCTGGTCGCCTCGCGCTCGGCGCGCAAGCGCGCCATCGGCTTCTGGTGCTTTCTCGCCAGCAATGTGCTGTGGGTGGTGTGGGGCCTGCACGACCAAGCCTATGCGCTGGTCGGCCTGCAGTTCTTCCTCGCGGCGGTCAACGCGCGCGGGGTCTACAAGAATGACTGACGGAGCTTTTCGGCATCTTCGCCGACGGGCTGGAGGTCGGTGAAGCTGCGCAGCCAGGTGAGCTGGCGCTTGGCCAGCTGACGGGTGGCAGCGACGGCTTGCTCGCGCATGGTGGCGGCGTCGATTGCGCCGTCGAGGTATTGCCACACCTGTCGATAGCCGACGGCGCGCATGCTCGGCATGCCGGGCGTGAGGCGATAACGCTCGCGCAGCCGCTTCACTTCGTCGACGAAGCCCGCCTTCAGCATCGCGTCGAGCCGCTGCGCGATGCGCTCGTGCAGCGCTGCGCGGTCGGCCGGCACGAGCGCGAATCCTTTCAGCGCAAATGGCAGCGTACCGCGTGCAATTCCCTGCAGCGCGGAGAGCGGCTTGCCGGTCAGGCGCCAGACCTCCAGAGCGCGCTGGATCCTTTGCGTGTCGCCGGGCGGGATGCGGCGCGCGCTGCGCGGGTCGATGGCGGCGAGCTCGGCGTGCAGCGCCGGCCAGCCCAGCCGTGCGGCGTCGGCATTGATCTGCGCGCGCACCTGCGGATCGGCCTGCGGCAATGCATCGAGCCCGCCGACGAGCGCGCGGTAATAGAGCATCGTGCCGCCGACAATGAGCGGGAGGTTTCCGCGGGCGAGGATCTCGCCGATGGCGCGCAGCGCATCGCTGCGCCAGTGGCCGGTCGAGTAGCTGCGATCGGGATCGATGAGGTCGAGCAGATGATGCGGCACGCGGGCGCGCTCTTCCGCGCCGGGCTTCGCCGTGCCGATGTCGAGGCCGCGGTAGACCTGCGCCGAGTCCATCGACACGATCTCGATCGGCAGGCGTTCGGCAAGCGCCAGGGCGAGGCGCGACTTGCCGCTCGCCGTGGGGCCTAGCAGCGCGTAGGCTTTACCGGCCACCCCTCATCTGCCGCCGGCGACGTCGACGATTGCTCCGCTGACGTACGACGCCTCCTCGGACGCGAGCCACAGGATGGCGCGCGCGATCTCTTCGGGCTCGCCGGCGCGCTCGAGGGGCGCGGTCTTGCCGATGCGGTCGGCGCGGTCCGGGTCGCCGCCCGAGGCGTGGATCTCGGTATGGATCACGCCCGGCCGCACCGCGTTGACGCGAATGCCTTCGGGACCGACTTCCTTCGACAGTCCGATGGTGAAGCAGTCGATGGCCGCCTTGGCGGCGGCGTAGTCGACGTACACGCCAGGACTGCCCAGGCGCGCGGCGACCGAGGACAGGTTGACGATCGAGCCGCCGTTGCCGCCCCTGCGCTTCGACATGCGCTTCACGGCTTCGCGGGCGCACAGGAAGCTGCCGGTGATGTTGATCGCGAACATGCGCTCGAGCCGCGCGACGGACATTTCGTCGAGCCGCGCATTGTGATCGACGACGCCGGCATTGTTCACGAGCACGCTCAGGCGCCCGAGGCGTCGATCGATCTCTTCGAACATGCGCAGCACCTCGGCTTCCTTCGATACGTCCGCCGGCACGGCGATGCCCGACACCTCGCGCGCCACGGCTTCCGCCGCCGTGCGGTCGCGCACGAAATTGACGCACACCTTGTAGCCGCGCTCGGCGGCGAGCCGCGCAGTCGCGGCGCCGATGCCTCGGCTGGCACCAGTGATCAGCATTACGCCGGCCATCAACGTCCTCTCATGAAAAGCTTGTCCAGGTCCGCCATAGTGAGCTGGTACCAGGTCGGACGGCCATGATTGCAGCTGCCGGAGCGCTCGGTCTCTTCCATCTCGCGCAGCAGCGCATTCATCTCCGTATGCGTGAGTGCGCGATGCGCGCGCACCGCGGCATGGCAGGCCATCGTCGCCAGAAGCTCGTTCTGGCGGCTCGCCAGCATCTGGCTCGCGCCGTACTCGCGAATCTCGCGAAGCAGGTCTCGAGCGAGCGCGCCCAGATCGCCGCTCGCCAGCAGCATGGGCGCGGCGCGCACGGTGAGCTCGTTCGGCCCCGATACCACCAGCTCGAGTCCCAGGCGCTCCAGCGTCTCACGATTGTCTTCCGCCGTGGCGGCGTCGAGCGCTTCGACCGACAGCACGGCCGGGACGAGCAGCCGCTGGCGCGCGATCTCGCCCGCGTCGAGGGCCAGCTTCAGCCGCTCCATGACGATGCGCTCGTGCGCCGCGTGCATATCGACGAGGACCAGGCCGGCCTCGTTCTGCGCCAGGATGTAGATGCCGTGCAGCTGGCCGAGCGCAAAGCCGAGCGGGGGGCTTTTCTCGGCTTCGGGCAAGGCGGCGGGGACCGCCGACGCCATGAACGCCTGATAGGTCCCCGACGGCTGAGCGAGCGCGAAATTGCCCTGTACCGCGGGCCGGTGCGCGACGCTCGCGTAGGCGATCGGTGCGGCGGCGGCGCCCGGCGAGAGCGCGCGCTCGACCGCATGGCGCACGAATTGGTGGACGGCGCGCGAATCGCGGAAGCGCACCTCGGTCTTGGCGGGATGGACATTGACGTCGACGGCGCGCGCCTCGACCTCGACGAAAAGCACGTAGGCCGGATGGCGCTCGCCGTGCAGCAACTGCGCGTAGGCCTCGCGCACGGCGTGCGCCAGGATGCGGTCGCGGACGTAGCGCCGGTTGACGAAGAGGTATTGGCTGTCGGCGCGCGCCTGTGCCGCGTGCGGCGTGCCGACCAGGCCGAAAACGGCGATGCCGCCGGCGCGCACCTCGACCGGCACGCTCGCTGCGGCAAAGTCGCTGCCGAGCAGTGCCGCCGCGCGCTCGGCGAGCGATTGGCCGCGCACGTGGCGGCCGGCGCGGCCGTTATGGCGCAGCGAGAAAAGGATCTCCGGCCGGCCGAGCGCGATGCGGCGAAAGACCTCCTCGCAGTGGCCGAATTCCGTCGCCTCGCTCTTGAGGAACTTCCGGCGCGCCGGCGTGTTGAAGTAAAGGTCTTCCACCGTGACCGTCGTGCCTTGTACCCGCGCCGCCGGCTGCACATCGCCGACATCGCCGCCTTCGGCTCGAATCGTGCTGCCGTGCGTGCTGCCCTTCTGGCGCGTGCTGATGGTGACGCGCGCAACCGCTGCGATCGAGGCGAGCGCCTCGCCGCGGAAGCCCATCGTCGACACCGCCTCGAGATCGTCGAGGCTCGCGATCTTGCTGGTCGCGTGCCGCGCGAGCGCGAGCGGCAGGTCGCGCGCCGCCATGCCGTCGCCGTCGTCCTCCACCTGGATGCGGCGTACGCCGCCTTCGTCGAGCGTGACGGCGATGCCTTGCGCGCCGGCGTCGAGGCTGTTCTCCAGCAGCTCCTTCAGCACCGACGCGGGCCGCTCGACGACTTCTCCCGCTGCAATCTGGCTCACGAGAAGCTGCGGCAGGACGCGAATGGCGCTCACGCGAAGAGTATATAGAATCGCCCGCTTGGAACTCCTGGCGACGCTCTGGGACCTCGCGGTCCACCTCGATCAGCATCTCGCCGCGTTCGTCGCGCAGCATGGCGCCTGGGTTTATGCGCTGCTCTTCGCCATCGTGTTCTGCGAAACCGGGCTCGTCGTGACGCCGTTCCTGCCTGGCGATTCGCTGCTCTTCGTCGTCGGTGCGATCGCGGCGGCCGGCGGCATGAATATCGCCGCGGTCATTGCGGTGCTGATCGCCGCGGCGCTCTGCGGCGACAACGTCAACTACTGGATCGGCCGCTGGAGCGGCACGCGGCTCTTCGGGCGCTGGATCAATCCGGTCTATCTGAAGCGCACGCACGACTTCTACGAGCGGCACGGAGGCAAGACCATCGTCATCGCGCGCTTCATGCCGATCGTGCGCACCTACGTGCCCTTCGTCGCCGGCCTGGGCGCGATGCCCTACGCGCGCTATCTCGCTTTCTGCGTCGTCGGGGCCGCCGCCTGGGTCGGGTCGCTGTGCACGGCAGGATATTTCTTCGGCAACATCCCGGCAGTGAAGAGCAACCTCACGCTGGTCATCATGGCGATCGTGCTGCTCTCGATCTCGCCGGGCGTGATCGCCTGGCTGAAGAGCCGCTCAATTCAGCGCCAGGGGTGAGGCGGGGCGCGGCGGATGCCGCGCGATGTAGTCGCGGATCCCGTCCAGAATCGCGCGCGCCAGCTTCTCCTGGTAGGCGTCGTCGTTCAGCCGCTTCTCCTCTTCAGGATTCGAGATGAACGCGGTCTCGACCAGGATCGAGGGAACATCGGGCGACTTCAGGACGGCGAAGCTCGCCTGCTCGACGTGCGGCTTGTGCAGCGAATTGACCGCGCCGAGGCGCGCGAGCACGGAATTTCCCAGGCGCAGGCTGTAATCGATGGTGGCCGTCTGCGAGAGGTCGATGATGGTCTTCCTGACGTAGTCATCCTTGCCCTGCAGCTTGACGCCGCCGATGAGATCCGCCGCGTTCTCCTTTTTCGCCAGCAGGCGGGCGAGCTCGGAGGTGGCGCGCCGATCGGAAAGCGCGAACACCGAAGAGCCGCGCGCGTGCGATCGCGCATAGGAGTCGGCGTGGATGGAAACCAGCAGATCGGCCTTTACCTTGCGGGCCTTGTCGACGCGCACGTCGAGCGGCAGGAAATAGTCGCCGTCGCGCGTAAGCAACGCGCGCATGTTGGGCTCGTCGTCGACGAGCGCCTTCAAGCGCCGCGCGATCATGAGCGTGATGTCCTTTTCGCGCGAGCCGCGCCGACCGAGGGCGCCCGGATCTTCGCCGCCGTGCCCGGCATCGATGACGATGGTGGCGAGCCGCGCGACCGCCTGCTGCTGTTTGGCGGGCGGCGCCTTGTTCGCATCCTGCAGGAGCTGCGCGAGCGGATCGACGTCCACCAGCGGATGGATGTCGAGCACCAGCCGGTAACCGTATTCTGCAATCGGCGAAAGCGTGAACACCTGCGGCTTCACCCCGTTCTTCAGATCGAGCACCACGCGAATCACGCCGGGCCGGTTGCGCGCGACTCGCAAGCCCTTGATGTAGGGGTCCTCGGCAACGACCTTGCCGTCGAGCTCGCTCAGCGCGGGGGTCATGTCCGTCTCGAGGTCGAGCACCAGGCGATCGGGATCCTTGACCGCGAACACCTCGTACTTCAGCTCGGCTTTCGATTCGAGCGTGAGGCGCGTGTAATCGCGCGCCGGCCAGATGCGGCTCGAGAGGACCTGCGCTTCAGCGCTGCCTAGGGCAAGGCAAGCGAGCGGCGCAGCGAGGAAAGCCAGGACTCGCCCGAGGGGGAATGTGCAACGATGCTGGCTTCTCTCGTCGCGCCCTCGTAACGCAGCTCGACCGACAGGTCCGGCGGCGGCAGCAGATCGCCGGCGCGCTCCGGCCACTCCACGATGCATACCGCATCGGGGCGGAAGTAATCCCGAAGACCCGAGCTCAGCCATTCCGTCCTGTCAGCGAATCGATAGAAATCAAAATGATACAAGTCTAATCTCGAAACCGTATAAGGTTCAACCCAGGCGTAGGTCGGGCTCTTCACCGGCCCTTCCACGCCGAGCGCCCGCAACAGGCCGCGCGCGAGGGTGGTTTTTCCGCTGCCGAGCTCGCCGCGCAGGTGCACGACGCGGCCGGGCGCGATGCCTGCAGCGAGGGCGGCACCGAGCCGCGCCGTGGCGGCCGCATCGGGCAACTTAAGATGGAATGTCATGGACTACGCGCAACTCGCGCAACGCATCCGCCAGTGGGGCGGGGAGCTGGGCTTCCAGGCCGTCGGCATCACGGATGCCGACCTCTCGGCGGCGGAGCCGCGCCTTCTCGACTGGCTGGCGAAAGGACGGCATGGCGAGATGGAGTATATGGCGCGCCACGGCGCGCTCCGCGCGCGCCCGGCCGAGCTCAAGCCAGGCACGCTGCGGGTGATCTCCTGCCGCATGGATTACGGCGGCGCAGACGCTCGCCTTCCTTCCGCATCCAGCGCCGCGGCGTACATCGCCCGGTATGCGCGCGGGCGCGACTACCACAAGGTGCTGCGCGCGCGGCTGCAGGATCTGTGTGCGCGCATAGAGCGGGAGGCGGGCAGCTTCGGCCATCGCGTCTTCACCGACTCGGCGCCGGTCATGGAAGTCGAGCTCGCGCTCAAGGCCGGCCTGGGCTGGCGCGGCAAGCACACGCTGCTTCTCGGCCGCACTGGCTCGTGGTGCTTCCTCGGCGAGATCTATACCGATCTTGCGCTCCCCGTCGATCGGCCGGTCGAAGAGCATTGCGGCACCTGCAGCCGCTGCATCGACGCCTGCCCCACGCGCGCCATCGTCGGACCCTACGAGCTCGATGCACGGCGCTGCATTTCCTATCTCACCATCGAGTTGAAGGGCGCCATTCCGGAGCCCCTGCGCCCGCTGATCGGCAACCGGGTGTACGGCTGTGACGATTGCCAGCTCGTCTGCCCATGGAACCGGTTTGCCCAGCCTACCGGCGAGCCGGATTTCCAGGTGCGCAACGGTCTGGACAGCGCAACGCTGGCCGAGCTTTTTGGCTGGACGCAGGCCCAATTCGACGAGCGGCTGCGCGGCTCGCCGATCCGGCGCATCGGCTACGAGCGCTGGCTGCGCAACCTCGCCGTCGGCCTCGGCAATGCGCCGCGCTCGGCCGAAGTTCTGCAGGCCTTGCGGGCCCGCTCGGATCATCCATCCGCGCTAGTCAGGGAGCACGTGCACTGGGCACTCTCGCGGCATGAAGCCCTGGCAGCCTGACCGCCAGCTCGAGGGATTCGAGGCGCGCGAGCTCGTCCTGGCGGACGACTACGACGGGCCGGTCATCGCCACGCTCGTGCGGCTGCCGTGCGGCGATGCAATGCGCGGACCGGTGCTCTACATCCACGGCTTCAGCGACTATTTCTTCCAGCGCCACATGGCCGAGCGCTTTGCCGCCGAAGGCTATGCGTTCTACGCGCTCGACCTGAGGAAGCACGGCCGCTCGATCCTGCCGCACCAGCATCCGAACTTCTGCAAGAGCGTGAGCGAGTATTTCGCCGATATCGATGCGGCCATCGACGAGATCGGCGCGCCGGTGCTGCTCGCCGGTCATTCGACCGGCGGCCTGGTCTGCTCGCTCTACGCGCGCGAAGGCGAGCGGCGCTCGGCGGTGCAGGCGCTCTGGCTGAACAGTCCCTTTCTCGACTGGAATCTGCCGGACTGGCGCAAGGTACAGCTGCATCTCGCCGCGGCCGTCGGCCGCTATTACCCGTTTCTCAACGACCCGAAGTTCTTTCGGCCCGACTACACGCGAGCGCTGCGCGCGGAGTGGGATTTCGACCCCGCCCTGAAGCCCGATTACGGCTTCCCGCTCTATTACGGCTGGCTCGGCGCGATCAGCGATGCCTTCGAAAAGGTGCACCGCGGCCTGGAGCTCGATTGCCCGATTCTTTCCATGCATTCGGACGAGGCGGACGTGGTCCTCGATTGGCGCGACGTCGCGCGCTGGTCGCGCCACCTCGGTCCGAACGTCAGCGTGCTCGCCTTTCCGGGCGGCTGGCACGATCTCGTGCTCTCGCCGCCGCGCATCCGCGAGGAAGTCTTCAGCCAGCTCTTCGCCTGGGCGGAACAAGCCGTAGCGTCGCCAGCGTTGCGAGCGCCCAGGCCACGTAGGCGAGCGTGAAGATCCATTCCGGCGCCTCGTAGAACATCACGGCGCGCACCCAGCGGCCGATGAAGGAGTCGGGCCGTGCGCCGCCGCGCGCAAGGTCTTCCCACACGGTCAGCGGGCACGCCATGCCGATCAGCGCCTCTGCAGCGACCAATGCAATCGCGGCAAGATGCAGGTAGCGCAGCCACGGTTTCCTTACCCATTGCCAGCCGGCCGCCGCGCCTATCCATACGGCGATCAGACCGCCGACGATGAAAAGCACGATGGCGAAGTGGACGACGAGGATCGTGTCGGCGATCATGCGGGCAGCATGTCACAACCCCGTTTTCCGCGTCTGGCCGCCGAGGAGATGAGCGCGGCGCAGCAGGAAGTCGCTGCCCTGATCAGTGCCGGCCCGCGCGGCGAGGTGCGCGGCCCGTTCATCGCGCTGCTGCACCATCCGGCGCTCGCGCGCCGATTGCAGGAGCTCGGCGAGCAGCTGCGCTGGAAATCAACGCTTCCCGCCAAGCTGGTCGAGCTTGCCGTGCTCGTCACCGCGCGCCGCTGGACCTGCCAGCACGAGTGGTTCATCCATGTGCAGCTCGCCCGCAAGGCGGGAATCGCGGAGGCGGCGATCGAGGCGATCCAAGCCGGCAAGGAGCCCAGCCTGGCTGCGGATGAGGCCGCCGTCTACGCCTTCTGTCGCGAGGCGCATGCGACCGGCCGTGTGAGCGATGCCACGTTCGACGCGGTCTGCGCGCGTTTCGGCCGTGAAGGTGCGATCGAGCTGTTGGTGCTCAGCGGCTACTACACGCTGATGGCCATGGTGCTAAATACTGCCGGCCTCCCGCTTCCGGGAAACGCCGATCCACCGCTCAAATAAAGGGATCAGCCCTTTTCTCGCGGCCGCGCCGGATCGGCGATCCATTCGCTCCAGGAGCCGGCGTAGAGCTTGCCGCCGCCCAAGCCGGCGACTTCCATCGCCAAGAGGTTATGGCACGCTGCCACGCCCGAGCCGCAGTAGTTGACCGTTTCGCCAGGCGCGCGTCCACCAAGTAGCTGCTGGAAGGCGCGCTTCAGCTCATCAGAGGGCTTGAAAGTTCCGTCGGCGGCGACGTTGTCGATGTTGAAGCGATTCACCGCACCGGGAATGCGGCCCGCTTCCGGATCGATCGGCTCCTGCTCGCCGCGATAGCGTGCCGGCGCGCGCGCATCGATGAGGAGCTGCTGGCCGAGCCGGCGGTGCACCGTGCGCGCAGCGACGGCGGCGTCCTCGTCGAGCTGGACTGGATAGCGAGTCTCGGCGAAACGCGGCACCTCGGCGGTGACGGGGCGGCCCTCGCGCAACCATTTCGCGAGACCGCCGTCGAGCACCGCTACCGCCTCGTGGCCGGCCCAGCGCAGCATCCACCAAAGCCGCGCCGCCATCGCGCCATTGGCGGCGTCGTAGCAGACGATCTGGTCGCTCGGCTTCAGGCCCTCGCGCCCCAGCCATCGTCCGAACGTTTGCGCATCGGGCAGCGGATGGCGCCCGTTCTTGCCGTCCTTCGGCGCGGAAAGGTCGCGATCCAGGCTGGCAAACGAAGCGCCCGGGATGTGCGCTTCGCGATATTGCCGCTCGCCGAGCTCGGGCTTCATCAGGTCGTGGCGGCAATCGAACACGCGCCACTCGCCCAGCTGCGACGCGAGCTGTTCTGTAGAGACGAGGGTCTTAAATGCCAAGGCGCGTATGCAACCACTCGTGGAAGTGCACCTCCGCGTCTTCCATCGGCGATTGGTACGGGCCGGCGTCATCGAGGCCTTGCTCGTACAGCGCGCGGCGGCCGCGATCGAGGCGCTCGCAGATCTCCTCGTCCTCGATGGCCGTCTCGACGTAGGCGGCCTGCTGCGCCTCCACGAACTCGCGCTCGAATGCCGCGATTTCCTCGGGGTAATAGAACTCGACCACGTTCGTCGTGCGCGTCGGCGAGCGCGGAATCAGGTGGGAGACGACGAGCACGTTCGGATACCACTCCAGCATCAGGCCGGGGTAGTACGTCATCCACAGCGCGCCCTGCTTGGGCGTCGCGCCCTCGAGGAACTTGAGGCACTGCTCGTGCCATTTCCTGTACACCGGCGTGCCAGGGCGCGTGAGGCCGGCCTTGGCCGAGACGATCTGCACCGAGTAATCGGATCCGTAGTCGACGCTGAAGTGGTTGCAGTCGGTGAAGTTGCCGAGCCCGGGATGGAACGGATCGACGTGGTAGACCTCGAGATAGGTCTCGATGAAGGTCTTCCAGTTGACGTCGTATTCGTCGACGCGCACCGAGTCGAGCACGTAGCCGCCGAAATCCCAGTCGCCAGCCGTCGTGATGGCGCGCAGGTCCTGGTGCGGATCACGCGGGCCGGCGAAAAGCAGGCCGTGCCAGTTCCTGAGCGGCGCGGAGGCAAGCTTCACGCACGGCTGCTCCTCGAAGCGCGGCGCGCCGAGCAGTTCGCCCTTCAGGTCGTAGGTCCAGCGATGCAGCGGGCAGACGATGTTCTCGGCGTTGCCGCGACCCTCGAGCATGATCGACTGGCGATGGCGGCACACGTTGGAGAGGAGCTCGATGCCCGACGAGTTGCGCACCAGCATCTGCGAGTGATCGGCCCAGGCGAGCGTGTGGTAATCGCCCACGCTCGGCACCATGAGCTCGTGCCCGACGTACCTCGGCCCGGCATCGAAGAGCAGCTTCTTCTCCGCTTCGAAGATCTTCGGGTCGAAATACCACGCCATCGGCAGCTGGCAGCTGGCCGGGCGCACCTCGCGCAGGCTCGAAATTTCCGCCATTCGTTGTAAAGGCCCTAGAAAAACAGTATCTTACCAAAAGATGAGCAAGTCCGTCACGGGCCCGAGCGGCCGCGCCGAGCTGTCCTTCGAGCAGGCGCTCGCCGAGCTGGAAAAAATCGTCTCTGGCATGGAAAGCGGCGAGCTTTCGCTCGAGCAGGCGCTCGCCACGCACAAGCGCGGCGTCGAGCTCGCGCGCTTCTGCCAGCAGCGGCTCGAAGCCGCGCAGCAGCAGGTCAAGGTCCTGGAAGGCGAAGTGCTCAAGCCGCTCACCTCCTCGGATGAGATGAGGGGCGGCGAGGGTGACTGACAGCCGGTTCCAGGCCTGGATGGGGGAGGTGCAGGCGCGCGTCGAGAGCGTACTTTCGCGCCTGCTTCCCGCAGCGCACGTCGCGCCGTCGCGGCTGCACGAAGCCATGCGTTACGCCGTCCTCGGCGGCGGCAAGCGCGTGCGTCCATTGCTCAGCTTCGCGGCCGGCGAGCTGACCGACGCGCCGCTTGAGCGCGTCGAGGTGGCCGCCGCGGCCGTCGAGCTGATCCACGCTTACTCGCTGGTGCACGACGATCTGCCCTGCATGGACAACGATGTGCTGCGGCGGGGAAAGCCGACCGTGCATGTCGAATACGACGAGGCCACGGCGCTCCTGGTCGGCGATGCCCTGCAGACGCTCGCTTTCCAGCTGCTGGGCGAGCATCGACTCGCCGACGATGCCCACGCGCAGCTCGAGATGGTGAAGCTCCTTGCGGTGGCTGCCGGCTCGCGCGGCATGGCCGGCGGGCAGCAAATCGACCTCGAAGCGACCGGCAAGGCGCTCGCGCTGGAAGAGCTGGAATTCATGCATATCCACAAGACCGGCGCCCTGATCCGTGCGGCTGTGCTCCTCGGCGCGCATTGCGGCAAGCCGCTTGGCCACGCCGATCGCGCCAAGCTCGATCGCTACGCCAAGGCGGTCGGCCTGGCGTTCCAGGTGGTGGACGATCTGCTGGATTCCGAGGGCAATACCGCCACGCTGGGCAAGACGGCCGGCAAGGACTCGAAACAGGGGAAATCGACTTACGTCGCGGCGCTCGGCGCGAGCGGCACGCGGGAGCTCGCGCGCGAGCTGCGCAGCCAGGCGCAGGAGGCGCTGGAGGGCCTCGGCGAGCGATCCGGCAGGCTCGCTGCGCTCGCGGACTTCGTGGTTCTGAGAAAATTCTAGGATGAGTGCCATCACCGGCGAGCCGCTGCCCGAGGCCTTGGGGACGGCTGGCTACAATCCCGCGATGTACGAGCTGCTGAAGACGATCGACGACCCGCTCGCGTTGCGGCGGCTCGAGCGCTCGCAGCTGCGCCAGCTCGCCGACGAGCTGCGCGCCTATGTGCTCGAATCCGTGTCGAAGACCGGCGGCCATCTTTCCTCCAACCTCGGCACCGTCGAGCTGACGATCGCGCTGCACTACGTGTTCGACACGCCTGAAGACCGCATCGTGTGGGATGTCGGCCACCAGACTTATCCGCACAAGATCCTCACCGGCCGGCGTGAAGCGATGGCGCGCCTTCGCATGCTGGAGGGCATTTCCGGCTTTCCCCGCCGCAGCGAATCGAAGTACGACACCTTCGGCACCGCGCATTCCTCGACTTCGATCTCGGCCGCGCTCGGCATGGCCGTGGCGGCAAAAGTGAAAGGCGAGAAGCGCCGCTGCATCGCGGTGATCGGCGACGGCGCCATGTCGGCCGGCATGGCTTACGAGGCGATGAACAATGCCGGCGCGATGGACGCGAATCTGCTCGTCGTCCTGAACGACAACGAGATGTCGATCTCGCCGCCGGTCGGCGCGCTCACCAACTATCTCGCGCGCCTGCTCTCCGGACGCGTGTACTCCAGCGCGCGGCGCGCAAGCGAGCACCTGCTGAAGCGCGTCGGCGTATGGGAGCTCGCCCGGCGCGCGGAAGAGCATGTGAAAGGCATGGTCACGCCGTCGACGCTGTTCGAGGAGTTCGGCTTCAACTACATCGGGCCGATCGACGGGCATGACCTCGACGCCCTGGTGCCGACGCTCGTCAACATCCGCAAGCTGCAGGGGCCCCAGTTCCTGCATGTCATCACGCGCAAGGGCCAGGGCTACAAGCTCGCCGAGGACGACCCGATCTCCTATCACGGCCCGGGCAAGTTCAATCCCGCCGAAGGTCTGCCGAAAACCTCCGGCGCGCGGCCGACTTACTCGCAGATCTTCGGCCAGTGGCTGTGCGAGACGGCGGAGCGCGAGCCGCGCATGGTGGCGATTACGCCGGCCATGCGCGAAGGCTCCGGCATGGTGGAATACTCCGAGCGCTTCCCCGATCGTTATTTCGATGTCGGCATCGCCGAGCAGCACGCGGTGACCTTCGCCGCCGGCCTTGCCTGCGAGGGCATGAAGCCCGTGGTGGCCATCTACTCCACCTTCCTGCAGCGCGGCTATGACCAGCTCATCCACGACGTGGCCATCCAGAAGCTGCCGGTGCTGTTTGCGCTCGATCGCGGCGGCATCGTGGGCGGCGATGGCGCGACGCATAACGGCGCCTTCGATTTCGCGTATCTGCGCACGGTGCCGAATCTGACGGTGATGGCGCCCTCCGACGCCGAGGAATGCCGCCAGATGCTGACCACGGGCCTGCAGCTCGGCTCGCCGGCGGCGGTGCGTTATCCGCGCGGCGCGGCGCCGGGCGAGGTGTCGAAGGAGCTGAAAAGCCTGGTGGTCGGGAAAGGCGAGATCCGCCGCAGCGGGAAGAACGTGGCCATCCTCGCTTTCGGCGCGATGCTGAAGCCGGCGCTCGAGGCGGGCGAGGCGCTCGATGCGACCGTGGTGAACATGCGCTTTGTGAAGCCGCTCGATATCGAGCTCGTGAAACAGATGGCCAGCAGCCACCATCTAATCGTTACGGTGGAAGAGCATCAGGTGATGGGCGGTGCCGGGAGCGCGGTATGTGAGGCCTTGGCCGCGTTGAAGCTCGACAAACGGGTGCTGTTGCTCGGGCTTCCCGACCGTTTTGTCGACCATGGCGACCCCGCGCGGCTGCTCGCCTCGGTCGGCCTCGATGGCGAGGGCATC
>DATDCR010000187.1:0-3268 GCA_036524215.1 Burkholderiales bacterium | reverse complement strand
CGGAGGCGCCGCCCGCCTTCGGGGTCGAAGCGCTGTTCGTGCCTTCGCGAGTCAGGTGCTGCGCGCCCTGCACGGTATGGGGATCGTGGCAGTTGAGGCACGCCGCCTTCCACACCGGCAGGCTGGCCGGAAATTCGCGCTGCGTCGCTGCGCTTGCCGTGTAAGTCTGCGTGGCGACTTGCGGGTTGGCATGCGCGGAATAGGCCCAGGTCCCGCTGCCCTGGTTTCTGTCGTGGCAGGCGAGGCAGACGATGTCGTTGGCGCTGTCGAGCGTGTTGGCCGGCGTCGCCTCCTGGAAGCGGTTCAGGCGCAGGAACTTCTGGTTGCCTTTCGTCGCGTCGGTTTCCCGGATATGAGGGTCGTGGCAGGTAGCGCACTGCACCTGGCCCGCGCCGAGCCCGCCGGTCGGCTCGAGCGGCGCCGCGGGGCGATAGCCGGGCGCGCGCACGCCGACCACCGCGCCGCTCCCGGCCGGCCACTTCTGGTTCGCGTCGACCGGCCGCAATTCGCCGTCGCGCGTCGCGAGCAGGCTGTTGTAGGTGACCGAGATCGGATGATCGTTCTTCAGGCTGGTGCCGAGATTTCGCGTGAAACCGGTCGTTGCGCCGGCGCCGCCGGGCATCACGCCGCCCGCGTCCGTGCCGGTCATCGTGATGCTTACCGTGCCTTGCGGCGTGCTCGCGCCTTGCCCGTTCAGCACGTTCACATTGCCGATGGCGAGCGTGCCGTCGTGGCAGGAAAGGCAGAGCTTCGAGCTGCCGCCGGGCTGATCGAGCTGTCCCTGGATCACGTTCGCGTCGAGCGAGCTCGACGTGTACACGGTGTAGGTCGAGGTCTGGTTCAGCTTGCGATTCCACAGCGGCGTTGCGCCCGGGGTGCCGGCGTGCGGCGTGTGGCAGAACACGCACACCTGCGTCTCGCTCTGCGCCTTGACCGCCCCGCTGCCCGCGCTGGATAGATTGTGCTTGGTGCCGCGCACGTCCGAGATGCGTCCCGCGCTTGCGGCCTCCATCACGCACACGATCAGCACAAGCAGGGCTGCGCGCATCAGTCGCCGCCCAGGAACTGGAACACCGCGACGCGCCCATTGAACATGTCGGCGACGAAGACGCGATTGCGCGCATCCACCCACACGCCGTTCGGCAGGAAGAAACGGCCGACGCTCGACCCGGTGCCGCCGATCGGCAGCAGCAGTTCCCCGCGATCGCTGAAGACCAGCAGGTGGTCGTAGTAGCCCTCGATCACGTAAGCGTTGCCTTCGCTGTCGAGCGCAATGCCCTTCGGCCGGACCAGGTTGCCGACGTAGAGTCCGGGCCCGCCGAACTGGCGCTTGAACGCCTCGCCTTCGGCACCGAAGACCTGGACGCGGCTATTCATCGTGTCGGTGACATAGAGCTCGCCCCGCGCGAAGGCGAGATGCGTCGGGTAATTGAATTCACCCGCCGCATCGCCCCGCCGGCCGAGCGTGCGGATGAATGTCCCGTCCTCGCTGAATACCTTGACGTCGTGCGCCTGGGTATCGGCGACGAACAGCACGCCCGTCTGGGGATCACGAGCGATGCCGGTCGGCCGCTGCAGCAGGCCTTTGCCCAGGGTGCCGCGCGGATTGCCCTGGCGGTCGAGGCGCGCAACCAGCGCGAGATCCGCATCGACGACGAGCACCTCGCCGTCGCGTCCCGCCGCGATACCGACCGGCGCGGCAAACGGCGTCATGCCATAGGCCCGGTCCCAGATCTGCAGCTCGCCGGCGCGCTGGTCGAAGACATAGACGGCCTGGCGGCTCATATCGGTCACATAGATGCGGCCCTCGGCGTCCGACGACATGCCGGCGACCGGCCGCTGCAGCTCGCTTCGTGGCGCGTCGGCGCTGTCCAGCCCGGTGATGGCGTCGAACACCCGCCGCATCACGCTGCGCGCGGCCGCTGTGCCGTTCGGCTGAAAGTTCGATTCTCCTGTGAGCTCGCCGGCGTAGAGGTAGCGCGGCACCTCCGGCGCCGGCGGGAAAGCCACCTGCCGGCCTTCGGGGGCATCAAGCATGCCGAAATGCAGCACCGCGGGCGTGTGCGCCGCGCAGCCCGCCAGAACCAGCGTAGCGCAGGCGCCCAGCAGCGCGGCTCTCATGGCTGTCCCCGCGGCGCGCGTAACCGGAAAACGCGCAGCGCCTCGCCGGGCGCTCCGACGACGACCAGGCTGCTCTCGAGAACGGCGAAATCGATGACGCGGCTCACCAGCAGGTCTCCGCTGGCGAGGCGGGCGAGGTGCTTTCCATCGATGAATACCTGCAGAGATTCGTCCGCCGCCTCGCGGACGAACGCGCGCCGGTAGCGGTCGATGGCGATCGTGTCCGGGAGCTTGAGCTCGAGCGCGCCGAAGTTCTGCCGCACGGCGCCGCTTTCGTCGAGCCGCGCGACCTGGCGCCGAGCGCGATCGACGATGTACGCCTCGCCGGGGGCGGTGGCGATCGACCATGGCGCCTGCAGGACCAGGCGCTCATCGCGCTGAACGATCATCTCGACGACGGCGCCGAGCGTGCGCGAAACGACGAGGACGCGATGCCGGCCGCGATCGACGAGAACAAGGCGGCCGGGCGGTTCCTGCAGCGCGAAATCGGTCACTCCCGCGAGCAGGTTGTCGTCCCTCAATCGCTCGAGCACGCGCCCGTCGCGCGCAAGGTGCAGCAGCTCGCGCGCAAACGGGTCGAGCACGTAAAGCGTGCCGTCGCCGAGCGCCTTGAGCCGCATGCCCGTGCGCGCGGCAACGTTGCTCAGCCGGCGCAGGGCAAGCGTCGAGGTGTCCAGACGAAAAAGGCCGTTCAGGCCCGCGTCGGCGACGAAGAGATCCGTCTCATGGATCGCGACGGCGACCGGCGCGACGAACACCTGGAAGCCGCCGCTCGGCACGCGCCCACCGTTGTAGGCACCGGTCGGAATCAGGAAAGGGTGCGGCAGGGCCGCCGGACTCACGCCGCCGCTGCGGCAGGCGGCGAGCGCCGCCCCCACAACGATGGCGGCCAGCGCCTTACCAGCGACCCGGGCCAGTCGTCTGATGTCCGCCATAAATCCCGCTTGGCAGCCCCGGCTTGCCGGAATGGCACAGGTTGCAGCGCTCGGCCCCCCAGGCGATCGTATTGTTGTGGCACATGCCGCAGAACTTTCCATCGATGATGTCGCTCATCATCACATCGTTGGCGCCCGCCCGCATCTTGAAGCCGAGCTCTTGGTGGCAGACCTTGCAGCGGAACCGTATGCGATGAAACCAGTGCGGAAAG
>DATDCR010000186.1:0-2275 GCA_036524215.1 Burkholderiales bacterium | reverse complement strand
ATTTATGTGGATCATCCTAGCGTCGCGATATCAACTACGGCTGTGAGCGGGGACGGGCGGCGCGGACATCGGATGAGCGGGAAGGAGCGGGCGTTTTATGACGCCTGGCGGCGACAGAAACGCCTCGAAAAACGGTGTACTTGCTACCATGCAGCCCGTTTTGATTTTTCGCGCCCCATAGACAACTTCCAGGAGCCGCAGCGTGACCAGCCGCACCCATGTCCTGCTCTGGACTGACTCGACCGCCGCCTACCTCGATGCGATCAAGGCGGCGGGTCTCGCCGACCGTGTGGTGGTCGAAACGCTGCCGCGCAAGGAGAAACCTTCCGCCGAGCAGCTGGCGCGCACCGAGGCGCTGATGGCGTACGTCGTGCCGCCGGGCGTGCTGCCGGCGATGCCGAAGCTGCGCTGGGCGCAGGTGATGACGGCGGGCGTGGAGGCGTGGCTCGCGCTTCCCGACCTGCCGCCGAATCTCACGCTCACCTGCGCGCGAGGCACGCACCTCGAGTCGATGCCGGAGAACATCATCGGCGCGCTCTTCTACGTGGCGAAACCCTACGCCGCGGCGGTCGAGAACCAGAAGCGCGGCAAGTGGGTCCAGACGGTCGCGCAGCCGCTGACCGGCAAGACGCTCGGCATTCTCGGGCTCGGCGTGATCGGCGAGCAGGTGGCTCGCATCGCCGCCGGGCTCGGCATGCGCGTGATCGGTACCCGGCGCCGGCCGCAGGCGATGGCCAATGTCGCCGAGGTATTGCCCCCCGAGCGGACGCCTGAAGTGCTGGCACAGTCCGACTTCGTGCTGCTGCTGTTGCCGGCCACACCGCAGACCGACAACTTCATCAACGCCGAGCGCCTGGCCATGATGAAGCCCGGCGCGTGGCTGCTGAACTTCGGCCGCGGCCACGTCGTCAAGGACGATGATCTGGTCGCCGCGGTCAAGGCGAAGAAGATCGCCGGCGCGGTGCTCGATGTCTTCCGCCGCGAGCCGCTGCCCGCCGAGCACCCGTTCTGGACCACCGAGGGAATCATCGTGCTTCCGCACATCGGCGGTCCCCATCCCCAGCGCGACCGCTTCGTCGCGCGCCTGTTCGTGGAAAACCTCGGCCGCTTCCTCGACGAGAGACCGCTCAGGGAAGTGGTGGATCGCAGGACCGGCTACTGATTTATTTCCTCCTGCTCTTGCGCGCCGGCTGAGGTTGATCCTCGCAGCTCGAGGGGCGCACCGACACCTTGTCCTTGAGCGCATCGAGCGTCGTGCGCGCGAAGTTCGCGCCGCACGCGAGGAAGAACGACTCGCTCGCCCTTCTTCCGCCGCCGCTGCGAGGCAGAGCGGTGCGGCCGCTCAGCGCCACATCCGGCAGCGGCACGTTCGCGCCGCCGGGCAGCGTCGCTGAAGCCTGCGTGAGCTCGCACTCGCGCACGAGCTCGCGGGCCTGAAGATCGGTTTCGAAGTCGGCCTTCATCAGCGATGCGGTGAGCTTCAGGTCGGATGCCGCTTCGGACGCGTCGGGCCTGGACCGGATGCCGGACTGGCAGAAGACGAGCTCTATGCCGCGCTGCAGTGCCAGGACGAAATCGATCTCGGTCGATCCGGTGGGCAGGATGGCGACATAGGCGCTCCCGACCGGCATCTTGCCCGCTGCCGGCTGACTCCACGTCGAGGCCGGAGCCAGCACGCCGAAAACGATCAATGACCAGCCGAGTATTTTTGCCGAGGGCATCCTGACGATCCGTCGCGAAAAAGTAGGACTATAGAGCGGTGAAGGCCGTTTCGGCATTGGTCGTGTGCGCCCTGCTCAGTGCTCGCGCGCTGGCGCAGTCGCCGAGCATCGAGCTGCTGGATTCCTCGTACCGGGCGGACGGAGCGATCGACAGGGAAGTGGAGGCGGGCAGGCCGAAGCTGCGCGCTGCGCTAGGCGCGGGTTTCGGCATCGCACCGCGCTTCGAGGGAAGCGATCAATACCGCGGGCGCGTCGTGCCTGTCCTGCATCTCGCGTATGGCCCGTTCTTCTTCGGCGCCGGCGGCGTCGGCGCCAATTTCTACCGCGATCCGCGTTGGCGTCTCGGCGCGAGCCTGTCGCTCGGCGGCGGCAGGAGGGAATCGGACCAGCTTCGCCTGCAAGGCTTGGGCGATGTCGACCGCACGGTGCTCGGCGGGATTTTTGCCGTGTATGCGAACCGAGGTTTGCTGGCGCGAGCGCACCTTGCGACCGATATCGGCGGCAACGGACAGGGCACCGTCGTGCGCCTGGATACGTACGGCCGCATGCCGCTC
>DATDCR010000185.1:0-6176 GCA_036524215.1 Burkholderiales bacterium | reverse complement strand
GGCGCCGACATCGTGCGGGTGGCGGTGAGGAAAGCGGCATGACGAAATGGGCGATGGTCGCCGACCTGCGCCGCTGCGTCGGCTGCCAGACCTGCACCGCGTCGTGCAAGCAGACGAACGAGACGCCGCCCGGCACGCAATGGCGGCGCGTGCTCGACCTGGAGAGCGGCGAGTACCCGCACGTGAAGCGCGTCTTCCTGCCGACCGGCTGCATGCATTGCGACGAGCCGCCGTGCATGCACGTCTGCCCGAGCACGGCGACGCGAAAGCGCGACGACGGCATCGTCACCATCGATGCCGACCTTTGCATCGGCTGCGGCTACTGCATCATGGCGTGTCCGTACGACGCGCGCACGACGGTGAACGGCGTGGCCACGAAATGCACGTTCTGCATCACGCGCATCGACGCCGGCATCGAGAAGGGCTTGCAGCCGGGCGTGGATCCGGAAGCGACCCCCGCCTGCGTCAATTCGTGCATCGCCGGCGCGCTGCATTTCGGCGACGCCGAGGACCCGAAGAGCAATATCTCGCGGCTCCTCGCCGAAAACCGGCATTTCGTGCTGCACGAGGAGCTCGGCACCGGCCCGAACATCCATTACCTCTGGGATCACAAGACATGAGCGCGCCGCAATCCAACTGGGACACGCGCGCCGCGCTCAACTTCATCTGCGGCGGCGCCGGGAGCGGGCTCTTGATCGTCGAGCCGATCGTGCATCCGCTGCCCTCGCCGGCGGCAACCGTCCTCGCGCTGCTCTTGATCGCGACCGGGCTCACCGCCGTGTGGCTGGAGATCGGCAAGCCGCTGCGCGCGCTGCACGTCTTCTTCAATCCGTTCACCTCGTGGATGACGCGCGAATCGCTCGTCGCCGTGCTGGTGTTCGTGCTCGGCGCCGGCGCGCTCCTCGAGCCGAGGCTGGGCGGTTTCGCCGCCGTCGCGGCCGCCGCCTTCCTGTGGTGCCAGGCGAACATCCTGCATGCCTCGAAAGGCATCCCGGCCTGGCGCGCGCATGAAGTGATCGCCCTCATCGTCACCACCGGCCTCGCCGAAGGCGCGGGCCTCGCGCTCGTCTTCGCCCACGATCCTTTCGCGCTCGCCATCTTCGCCGCGGCGCTCGTCGCGCGCTGGCTGGCGTGGCGCGCCTATCGCGGCGAGGTGCGCAGCCCGGCGCTCGAACCCGCCGGCCGCGACCTGCTGCGCTTCGGCACCGCCGCGGCGCTGGCGCTCGCGCTGGCGGCGCTCCTCTTCACGCCGGCGGCGTGGCTCGCCGGCCTCACGGCGCTCGCCACGGGCTGGCGCCTGAAGCATGCGCTCGTGACGCGCGCATCGCACAAGCAGGAATTCGCATTGCCGCACGTCCCGGTGCGGGGCACGAGATAAGAGGAGAGGAAAACCGATGAACGCCATGCTGCAACCGCGCTTCGCCACCAAGGTGCACCATCGCACGCGCAACGCGCGCCGCTTCTTCTTCGATCGCGAGGCGGAGACCATGCCGCGCGAAGCGCTGGAGCGGCTGCAGCTCAGGCGCCTGCGCGCGATGCTGAAGAACGCCTGGGACAACGTGGCGCTGCATCGCGCCCGCATGCAGCGGCTCGGCTTGCGGCCGCGCGACGTGCGCTCGCTCGACGATGTCGCCGCGCTGCCCTTCACGCTGAAGACCGACCTGCGCGATCAATACCCGTTCGGCATGTTCGCCCGCAAGCGCGAAGAGGTGCTGCGCGTGCACGCTTCCTCCGGCACGACGGGCAAGCCGACGGTGGTCGGCTACACGAAGGCCGACCTCGCGATGTGGTCGGATCTCATGGCGCGCTCGCTCGCCTGCGCCGGCGCGCGGCCGGGCGACGTGATCCACAACGCCTACGGCTACGGTCTGTTCACCGGCGGCCTCGGCGCGCACTACGGCGCCGAGCGCCTCGGCGCCACCGTGGTGCCGATCTCGGGCGGCGCGACCGAGCGCCAGGTGATGCTGATCCGCGACTTCGGCGCACGCGTCCTTTGCGCCACGCCTTCGTATGCGCTCAACATCGCCGAGGTGGCCGAGCAGCAGGGCGTCGACCTGCGCTCGGGCAGCCTCAAGGTCGGCGTCTTCGGCGCCGAGCCGTGGAGCGAGGCGATGCGCAAGGAGATCGAGGCCCGCCTCGGGCTGGCGGCGGTCGACGTCTACGGCCTGTCCGAGATCCTCGGTCCCGGCGTTGCCGTCGAATGCGAGGCGCAGGAAGGGCTGCACGGCTGGGAGGACCACTTCCTCTTCGAGGTGATCGATCCGGAAAGCGGCCAGCCGCTTGCCGACGGCGAGGCCGGCGAGCTCGTCATCACCACGCTCACCAAGCAGGCGCTGCCGATGATCCGCTACCGCACGCGCGACATCACGCGCCTCACCCGCGCGCGCTGCGCCTGCGGCCGCAGCCACCTGCGCCTGCAGCGCATCACCGGGCGCAACGACGACATGCTGATCATCCGCGGCGTCAACGTCTACCCGTCGCAGATCGAGGCGGTGCTGATCGGCCTGCCGGGCGTCGCGCCGCATTACCAGCTGGTGCTCGAGCGCCGCGGCAGCATGGACGAGCTGTCGATCGAGGTCGAAGCCGCCGCCGCGGTCTTCGACTCGGGCGAGCTCGAGGCGCTGGTGCGCCATCACATCAAATCGATGATCGGCATCACCTGCGGCGTAGCGGTGAAGAAGCCCGGCGAGGTGCCGCGCTCGCAGGGCAAGGCGGTGCGCGTGCGCGATCTACGGCCCAAGACCAAGTAAACGCAAGGAGAGACCCGTTTCATGAGCGCAATCCTGGAAAGCCTCAAGCCGCGCGCCCTCGGCGCGCGCGACCTCGACGCCGTCGTCGCCATCGATGCCGCGCTCGGCGGCCGCTCGCGCCGCGCCTACTTCGAGCGCCGGCTCGAGACGGCCACGCGCGACCCCGGGCGCGACCTGCACCTCGGCATCGACCACAACGGCGTGCTCGCCGGCTTCATGATGGGGCGCGCACACGAAGGCGAGTTCGGCCGCGCCGACGCCGAGGCGCGCCTCGACGCGTTCGGCGTCAGGCCGGCGTCGCAGCACCTCGGCCTCGGCACCGCGCTGCGCGCGGCATTCGAGAACCTGGCGAGGAAGCGCGGCCTGGCCGGCATCCGCACCTCGGGCGTGTGGCGCCAGCACGAGCTGCTGCGCTTCCTCGATCATGCCGGCTATCGCCTGTCCGAGAACCATGTCCTCGATTGCGCGCCCACGCGCGACTACGAGCCGCTCGAGCGCGACCAGTTCGAGGTCGCCCTGCTGCGCGAGAAGGATCTCGAAGGGGTGGCGCGCATCGACGCGCGCTATACCGGGCGCGACCGCCGCGCCTACCTGACCCGCAGCTTCGAGGAATCGCTCGCCGATTCGGCGCTGCGCGTCTCGCTCGCGGCGCACATCGACGGCGGCGTCGCCGGCTTCGTCATGGCGCGCGTCGACTACGGCGATTTCGGCCGCGCCGAGCCGGTCGCGATCCTCGACACGGTGGGCGTGGATCCGCTGCGCGCGCGCGAGGGCATCGGCCGCGCGCTGATGTCGCAGCTCTTCATGAACCTCGCCGCGCTCGGCGTCGAGCGCGTGGAAAGCGTGGTGGCCGCCGGCAACCTCGACCTGCTCGGCTTCTTCTACGCCGCCGGGTTCCGGCCCTCCGAACGCCTCGCCTTCGTCAAGCGGCTCTGAAGCCCGAAAAGGTTGTCAGCCGCATGGCGGCGTGCTATCTTGAAGATGTACCGTTCGTACATCTTACATTCGAGGAGCCCCCATGCCCCAGACCATCGATGTCCGCACCATCGTCCCGCGCGAGCGCCATCCGCTCATCTTCCGCACCTACAGTGCGCTCAAGCCCGGTGAAGCCTTCGAGCTCGTCAATGACCACGACCCCAAGCCGCTCTACTATCAGTTCCAGGCCGAGATCGGTCCCGAGTTCGACTGGCAATACCTGGAGCAAGGCCCCGAGGTCTGGCGTGTGAGAATTGGCCGCAAATGAGGCGTCAATGAACCAAGCTGCGCGGCCGGACGACTCTGCCGTCTGGGAGGCGCTGCGCAAGGTGTTCGATCCCGAGGTCGGCGAGAACATTGTCGACCTCGGCCTCGTCTATCGGGTGGAGACCAAGCCCGGCGCCGTCGAGGTCGACATCACGATGACGACCCCCGCCTGCCCGATGAGCGACTCGATCGCCAACGACGCGATGGTGGCGATCCACGCGGTATGCCCCGAGGGCACCGACGTGAAGGTGGACGTGGTGTACGACCCGCCGTGGACGCCGGAGCGCATGAGCGAAGAAGTGAAGCAGCGCTTCGGCTGGTAGCCGCGGCGAGCGGGCCATGGCAAACCTGCCGCCGCCGGCGCGAGCGCCGCTTCTGGTCCTCGGCGTCATCGCGCTCGCGTTCGGCATCGCCGGCGGCCTCGCCCGCCTCGGCGTAGCGCCCGCGGCGCCGCTCGCCGTCGCCTGGCACGGCGCCCTGATGGCGGCGGCCTTCTTCGGCACCCTGATTTCGCTCGAGCGCGCGGTCGCGCTCGGCGAGCCGTGGGCCTACGCCGCGCCGCTCTCGAGCGGCCTTGGCGGCGTGCTCCTTCTCCTTGGGCTGAAGAGCGGCGCTCTAGCGCTGCTTGTCGTTGGCGCCGCCCTCTTCCCCGCGGTCTCGGTCGTCATCTATCTCAAGCAGCGCGCGCTTCACACCGGCGTGCTCGCGCTCGGCGCCGCGTCGCTCCTCGTCGCCAATGCAGCGCTCGGCCATGCCGCGCTCGAGGCCGTGGCGCTCGGCTGGATCGCCTTCTTCGCCCTCACCATCGGCGGCGAGCGCCTCGAGCTCTCGCGCCTCGTGCGCCCGCCGCGCGCCGCGCGCATGGCCTTCATGCTCCTTGCCGGCCTCCTTTTTCTGGTGTCGCTCGGCGCGGCATGGCAACCCGAGGGCGCCTTGAGGGCGGCGGGCGCGCTGCTCGTCCTTCTCGCCGCCTGGCTCGCGCGCTACGACATCGCGTCGCGCACCGTGCGCGCGAAAGGCCTCACGCGCTACATCGCGCTTTGCCTTCTCACCGGCTACGCGTGGCTCGCCTTCGGCGGCGTCGCGCTTTTCCTCGTACCGGGCGCGAGCCGCGAGCTGTGGGACGCAGCGCTGCACGCGCTCATGCTCGGCTTCGTCTTCTCGATGGTGTTCGGCCATGCGCCGGTGATCCTGCCGGCGGTGCTGCGGGTCGCGTTTCCGTACCGCCCGGTGCTCTACCTGCCGCTTGCCTTGTTGCACGCGAGCCTCGCCGCCCGCGTGGCGGGCGACCTCGCGCACGAGGCCGGCTGGCGGGCGTCGGGCGCCGTCGGCAACGCCGCCGCCGTCGCGCTATTCATCGTCACCGGCGCCGTGCTCGTGGTATCCGCGTGGGTGGTAAAGCGCAGCCCACAGCGCGAAGATCGGCACCAGCAGGCCCGGCCAGAAGAGTCCCCAGAACACCACTAGCGGCGGCGCGGCGCCTTCCCACTTCAGCGCGGCCAGCACGAGCAGCGCGGCACCAAGCACCACGTTGACCATGCTCGGCCACCTCAGGTAATCGCTCCTGCGCGCCCACAGCGCGAGCGCCAGCACGAGCCCGCCCGCCAGCGGCAGGCGCCAGTGCGTGTCCGCCGCCCATGCCGGATCGAGCACCGCCACGTAGACGAGCCACAGCCCGAGCCCGGCATTGAGCAGGTTAGCCGCCATGCGCGTGCAATCTCGCCATGTAGCGCCACGTCAGCGGCGGCAGCGGCAGGTAAAGCGCGCAGCTCAACGCGATGACGATCTTCCAGCCGCCGAGCGGCGTGAAGGCCACGACGGCCGCGGCCACGGCGCACTGCAGGCCATAGCTCGCGAATGCAGCGAAGAGCAGCTTCCCCGCGGCGTGCATCTGCGCGAGCGCGTAGAGCACCCCGTAGCCGCCGGCGAAGAAGACGAACAGGCCGAGCAGCGTCGCACTCAGCAGGAGGTCGCTGCCGTTCATGCCTTGCGCCGCCACATCGTCAGCAGGTCGTACACCAGGCAGACGTAGCCGGCCGCGAAGACGAAGCCGAAAGCAAGGCGCACCGCCATGCCCTGCACGAACCACGGGTTCGACTGCGCCTCGATGAAGGCCTGCAGCGTCGAGCCGCCGATGGCGCGCTCGTAGAAGGCCTGCGCCATGCCCGACATGAGGAGCGCGCC
>DATDCR010000184.1:0-7018 GCA_036524215.1 Burkholderiales bacterium | reverse complement strand
TGTAGCCGTCGGGCGCGCTCTTCGCCACGAAATCGAGCCCCAGCATGCCGCTCGCACCGGGCCGGTTCTCGACGATCACCTGCTGGCCGAGGCGCTCGGCCATCTTCGGCGCGATGAGGCGCGACATGATGTCCGTGGTGTTGCCCGGCGGGAACGGGATGACGATGCGGATCGGCTTCGCGGGATAGGTCTGCGCTTGGGCGAGCGCCGAGAGCGCCAATCCCAAAATGGTGACTGTCACCATTTTCTTGAGCATGTTTCCTCCTAGGGGGTGGGGATGACGGGCAGCAGCAGATAGGGCTGCCGCTCGAAGTGCAGGGTGACACGGCCGCCGAAGACGGCCGGCGGGCGGTCGGTCTCGTCGTCGTGCGTGAAGGGCCCGCAGCCTTTCATCGGGTTCTTCATGTTGGAGAGCGTGGCGGGCGCGTCGTCGTGCTCGTAGTCGCGGCCGCGGATGCTGAGCGCGATCTTCCAGCCCTTCGGCACGACGATGCAGGTCGGCCAGATCTCGATGTCGAGCTCGACCACTTCGCCCGGCTTGAGCGGCTGCTTCTCGTCGTGCGTGTGGTACGGGCGGTACGGGAGGCTCAGCTTCGGATCGAGCTTGCGATGCGAAGCGCGCAGCCAGCCTTGGCCGACCGGCGTCTTCGGATCGAGCGCGCCGTGGAAGAGCACCTCCTTGCCGGCCGGGTCGAAGATGCGCAGCACGACGAAAAGATCCGCGTCGGCGCTCGCCGACGAGATCCACAGCTTGAGCGCCGACGGGCCGGTGATCTCCGTCTCCTTCTCGGCGATCATCGAGAAGGTCACGCCGTTCCCCATCGGGTCGTACGTGAGCGTCTGGTTTGTATCGGCAGCACGCCTGCTCAGGCCGTTGCTCGAAGGATCGAGGTAGAAGCGCGTCCACTGCGTGCGCGCGAGCGGCCATTCGTTCTCGTGGCGGATGACGAACCTCTCGCCCGGATGGCGCACGTTGAGCTGCACGCGCGGCTGCTCGCCCCAGCCGTTTTGCCTGCCCTTGAGGAAGTAATCGAAGAAGCGCTTCTGCAGCGCGACGCCGTAGTCGGTATAGAACGGCGCCCAGTGCGAGCCGCCGTGGACCTCGAGCCATTTCTGCGTCGAGGCGCAACGCGTGAAGCCCTCGAAGTTGCCGCGCGTATGCAGCCCCTGCCCGCCCCAGTTGGCCGCCGAGAGGAGCGGCACCTCGACCTTCGACAGCTCGGCGCTGCGCTCGCGGTAGTACGGGCCTTCCATCTCGCGCGACAGGAACTCGAGCCACATGTTCTCGCGGTTTTTCAGGAGCTCTTCGTCGGAGAGCGTCTCCGGACCGCAGACCAGCTCGCCGGTATTCGGGTTCTTCTTGCCGCGCGTGCCCATGCCGTGCTGCACGGTCTTCACCTGCATGTCCTGCCAGTTCTTGCGGAAGCTGCAGATGATGCCGCCGTGCCGGGCGCTCTCGCGGTAGGCGTCGTTCCAGCCCTCCCACACGCAGATCGCGGCGAGGTGCGGCGGCTTCTGCGCCGCGGCGCGCCACTGGTTGCTCGCGAAGTACGAGATGCCGTTCATGCCGACCTTCCCGCTCGACCACGGCTGGCCGGCGGCCCACTCGACGCACTCGTAGATGTCGCGCGTCTCGCGCGCGTTGTTGTGCGCGAGATACCCGGGCGAGCGCCCCGCGCCGCGCGAATCGACGCGCACGCAGACGTAGCCGTCGGGCACCCATTTCTCCGGATCGACGACCTCCCAGCTCTGATAGCGGTTCGAGGAGTTCGCGACCGCGTCCGGATAGTCGCGCGCCATGATTTCCCACGCCGTCGGATAGCCCTCCTGGAAGGCGAGGCCCTTGCCGTAGGGGCCGTAGCTCAGGAGCGTCGGGTACCTTCCCTCCGCAGCCGGCCGGTACACGTCGGCGCGCAGCACCAGGCCGTCATCCATGCGGATCGGTACGTCCCAGTCGATTTTCATGTCTTGTAGCCTGGCGGCGGGGTGAAGGGCCCGGTGACGAGCGCGACCTGCTGCGCGAGCTTGAGGAGCGCCGGCTCGCTCCAGCGCTTGCCGACGAGCTGCACGCCGATCGGCAGGCCTTCCCTGCTCCGCGTCAGCGGTATGACCACGGAGGGATGGCCGGTCAGGTTGAAGACCGACGTGTATGCCGTGCCGGCGATGAAATAAGGCACCTTCCTGTCATCGACATCGATCGGCGTGCCGAAGGGAACGTGTCCGATCGCGGGCGTCACGGTGACCGGGCAGATGAAGGCGTCGACGCGCTCGAAGAACTTCTCGAGCGTGGTGATGAGCGCGTCGCGGCGCGTCAACGCCGCCATGTAATCGGCGACCGTGGCCCGCACGCCTTTCGCCGAGCCGCGCGCCACCGCCCACGATTCGCCGAGCGTCGCATTGAGCGCCTCGACGCGCTCGCGGCTGCGCTCGCCGCCGGTCGCCGCGCGCTCGGTGATGGCGATCTCGCCCCAGGTCTCCCAGGCATCGTGATAGCTGAAGCCGTCGGGGTTGCGCTCCTCGACCTTGCAGCCCAGGCGCGCGAGCTCTGCAGCCAGCCTGGCGATCGCCGCCTTCGTTTCCTGCGTGACCGGCACGCCGGCGAAGTCGGTGCTCCATGCAAAGCGATGGGCCTTCAGCGGCCGTTCCGGCGGATCGATCCACGGCACCGGCGCGAGGTCCCACTCGGCATCGTCCGGACCGCTGATGATTTTCATCACCTGCACGAGGTCATCGACCGAGCGCGCCAGCGGCCCCAGCACATTCATGTGGCGCACCGCGCGCGGCAGCCCCGGCGGCTCCGGGATGTGTCCGGTATTCGGCACGCGCCGCTCGGTGGGCTTGAGGCCGAAGAGGCCGCAGAAGTGCGCCGGCGTGCGCACCGAGCCGGCGAGATCCGAGCCGACGTCGAATGCGGAAAGGCCGGCCGCGACGGCCGCCGCGCCGCCGCCGGTCGAGCCGCCCGGCGTGCGCTCGAGATTCCACGGATTGTTGGTGCGGCCGAAGATCGGGTTGTCGGCGCGGTAGTCCGCCGAGAGCGGCGGCACGTTCGTCTTGCCAAGCAGGATCGCGCCTGCATTGCGCAGCCGCGCTACGGCGCTCGCGTCCTTCGTCGGGATGTAATCGGCGAGCGGCGGATGGCCGCCCGTGGTGCGAAGGCCCGCCGTCTCGAGCGCGTCCTTGATCGTCATCGGCACGCCGTGCAGCGGGCCCCACAGCTCGCCGCGCGCGAGCGCCGCGTCGGCTTCGTCTGCCCGCCGCCGCGCGCCCGCGGCGTCGAGCGTGCAGATGGCGTTCAGCGCCGGGTTGTGGGTTTCGATCCTGGAAAGAAGAAGCTCGGCCACCTCGCGGGCGCGAACGCGGCGCGCACGAATGGCGGCAGCGATCTCGACGGCGCTCGAGAACGGGTCGGCCGGCACGCGCGGATTCTAGCCCCGCGCAAATCGGGGTCAGGGCGCTATTTCGAACCTGTGCTCAGTGCAGCGTGCGGACGAAGGTGCGGCCGCGCAGGACGTCTTTCGCGCTCGGCCGCTCGAACATGAAATCGAGCAGCGCCACCGCGATCTCGTTGTAGATCGCCTCGCACTGCTCGGCGTTGATGAACGGGTAGACCCCGATGTCGGTGACGACGAGCTCTTTCTCGAGCGCGAGGGAGCGCAGCTCCTCGGGCAGCGCGGAGGAATCCTGGACGGTGAACCCGTGTAGCTGCGGGCAGCGGTCGAAGATCACATCCAGGCGCGCGGCCAGGTCTTCCTCGAGCGGGGGCAGGTCCGCGTTGATGCTTCCTAGCTGGGCGGGCTTCATGCCGGGGCCTGCCGCAAGGATCGGGCCCGGGGGAATTTCCCCTGCGCTGCCGGGACTTTACCGACAGCTCAATGCAGGTAGCGGACGAAGGTCTTGCCGCGGAGCAACTCCTTGGCTTCGGGCCACGAGGACACCGCGCCCGAGATCGCGTTCGCGATCGTGTCGTAGACCTCGTCGTACTGCGCCTTGCCCAGGCGCGGCGCGAGCGCGATCTCGAAGATGAACAGCTCCCCGTCGAGCGACGTGGGATCGATATGGTCCGGCAGGCCGGAGCGATCGCGCACGCTGAACCGGAACAATTCCGGGCAGCGCACGAACACCGTTTCGATCCGCTCGAGAACCTGCGCTTCTATGCGGCGCATGGGTCCCTCCCTCGCGTTTACTATACTGCGCCCGTGGACCACGGCAACGCCTTCCTCGTGCAGATGACGATTTATTTCGCATCGGCGGTCATTGCCGTGATGGCGGCGCACCGGCTGGGGCTGGGCTCGGTGGCGGGCTACCTGATCGCGGGTATCGCGATCGGGCCGTGGGGCTTCAAGCTCGTGCAGCAGCCGGAGGCGATCCACGCCTTCGCCGAGCTCGGCGTGGTGTTCCTGCTGTTCGTCATCGGCCTGGAGCTCGAGCCGCACCGCTTGTGGAGCATGCGCACGCGGCTCGTCGGCCTGGGCCTGTCGCAGGTGCTCGGCTCGATCGTCGCGATCGCCGCCGCGGCGATGGCGTTCGGCGTCGACCTGCGCGTCGCGATCGTCGCCGGCATGGCGCTCTCGCTCTCCTCGACGGCGCTCGCGCTGCAGCCGCTCAACGAGCGCGGCGCGCTCGGCACGCAGGGCGGGCAGGCGACGTTCGCGATCCTGCTCTTCCAGGATCTTGCGGTGATCCCGATGCTCGCGGTGCTGCCGCTCGTGGGCACCACCGGCGGCTGGTCCGGCTTCTCGTGGCAGGGGGTCGGCTTCGCCGCCGCGACCGTCGTCGGCACGCTGGTGCTCGGCCACTTCCTCGCGCGGCCGGTGTTTCGCCACATCGCACGCACCAGGCTGCGTGAAATCTTTACCGCCTTTGCGCTGCTGCTCGTCCTGGGCATCGCGCTGCTGTTCGAAGCCGCGGGGCTGTCGATGGCGCTGGGCGCGTTCCTCGCCGGGGTACTCCTCGCCGAATCGGAATACCGCCACGAGATCGAAGCCGCGATCGACCCTTTCAAGGGCCTGCTGCTGGGACTGTTCTTCATCTCGGTGGGCATGAGCGTCGACTTTTCCGTGCTGCTCACGCGCCCGTGGTTCGTCGTCGTGCTGATCGCGGGGCTGTTCCTGCTCAAAGGCGGGGTGCTCTGGCTGATCGCCAACGCGGCGCGCCTGCCGACGAGCGAGCGTCCGCTCTTCCTGCTCCTGCTCGCGCAGGGCGGCGAGTTCGCGTTCGTCATCCTCGGCCTCGCCGGCGTCAACGGCGCCATGCCGGCGCACACGGCGCAGGCGATCACGCTCGCCGTCGCGCTGTCGATGATCGCCACGCCGTTCCTGCTCGTGCTGCTCGACCGCGTCGTCACGCCGCGCGTCACCGATGCGCTGGTGCGCGCCGCCGACAAGCCCGAGCCGGGAAAGGTCATCGTCGCCGGGCTCGGCCGGGTCGGCCAGGTCGTGGCGCGCCTGCTGAACGCGAGCGGCTGCCATCCGATCGTGCTCGACGACGACGCCGAGCAGGTGGAGGAGCTGCGCAAGTTCGGCTTCCGCGTGTTCTACGGCGACGCCACGCGGCTCGACCTGCTGCACGCCGCGGGCGCCGACAGCGCGGACCTCCTCGTCATCACGCTCGACGAGCGCGACGGCATCACGCATCTCGCGCGCCTCGCGCGCAAGCACTTCCCGCGGCTGCGCATCATCGCGCGCGCGTACGACATGCGCCACATGTTCGAGCTGCGCGACCTCGGCGTCGAGATGATGGAGCGCGAGACCTGGCCCTCGGCGATCAAGCTGGGCGAGATGGCCCTGTCGGTCGTCACGCAGGATGCGGAGCGCGCGCAGCGCGCGGCGCGCGCTTTCGCCGAGCACGACCACGTCGTGCAGGCCAAGCTCTATGCCGTGCACAGGAACGCGCCCGACGCGCACGTCACCGTCTCCAACGAGCTGCGCGACCAGCTGCAGCGCACGCTCGCCGAGGACGACGCCGCCGTGCGCAGCAAAGGTTAGGAGTAGACTCGCGCCATGAGCGCACCCGAATCCGCGCCTGGCAAGGCGCACGCCGTTCCGGCCAAGGATCCCTACGTCGAGCTCGCCGAGCGCATCTACGTCAACCTCGCCGCGCGCGTCTATGGCACGCTCGCCAGCGGCGACCTGAAGAAGCCCGACCCGAAGGCGCTGGCGGCGTTCTGCTTCAAGCTGGCCGACGCCTTCGAGCAGGCCACCGACGAGACGCCGCGCAAGCAGGCGGAGATCATCGCGCGCAACAAGGCCGCGGTGAAGCTCGACGAAGTGGACGTCTCCAGCTTCATCAAGAAATAGCCCTGACTTTCGTACTCGTCCACGGCGCCTGGGGCGGCAGCTGGATGTGGCGGCAGGTCGCCGCCTTGCTGCGCCATGCGGGTCAAGACGTCTTCACGCCGTCGCTCACCGGCGTGGGCGAGCGCGCGCATCTCGCATCGCCGCAAGTGGATCTCTCCACGCACATCGCCGACGTGCTGAACACCTTGCGCTACGAAAGGCTGAACGAGGTGGTGCTGGTCGGCCATAGCTACGGCGGCATGGTGGTGACCGGCGTCGCGGACCGCGCGGCCGCAAGCGTGCGCACGCTGATCTACCTCGACGCCTTCGTGCCGGGCAACGAGCAGGCGCTCGTCGATCTGCTGCCGGCAGCCGTGCGCGCGCATTTCCCGGCCGACGGCTCGCCGGTTCCGCCGCGCACGCCGCAGCAACAGGGGATGACGGCGCCGGGGGAGATCGCCTGGCTCGAGGGACGCCGCGATCCGCAACCGGGCCGCACGTTTACCGAGCGGCTGTCGCTGGCCGGCCGCTTCAGCGGCCAGCGCGTCTACATCTTCTGCAGCGGCTATTCCCCGACCAGCTTTGCGCCTTTCGCCGAGCGCGCGCGAAACGACAAGGCGTGGCGCTACCACGAGCTGCCGACACACCACTATCCTCACGTCTCGATGCCCGGCGAAACCGCCGGTATCCTGCTCAATTACGCTTAGGGAACCCGATGAAACGCCTTGCTGCCCTTTCGATGC
>DATDCR010000183.1:0-4183 GCA_036524215.1 Burkholderiales bacterium | reverse complement strand
GTATGGATCGCCCACGAGCGCGACGACGAGAGGTCGGGCAGCCTGGTGCCGAAGACCTTGTTCACCGACGGCGCGTTGTTCGTGTAGCTTCCGAGCTGGAAGTCGTCGTTGAACACGCCGAGGATGCGGAACTGGTCGCCGAGCGACACCACGCCGGCGAGCGGCAGCGCACCGCAGTCGGCCTCGCCGTTCAGCACCGCCACCTGCGTCGGGTTGCCGCCGCCGTAGGGCACCAGGTTGAACCTGGCCTTGATCGCGTTGCCGAGCGCGAGCACGCCGATCGACGCCGGGTGCGGCAGGCGGCTGACCGCGACGTTCACGGTGCGCTTCTTCGCTTCGGCCGCCAGGTCCTCGAGCTTCTGGAACTTGCTCTTCTGCGACACGAAGATGATGCTGTCGTCGACGTCGGTGCGGCAGAAGTACTGGTAGTCCTCCGGGAAGCGGTACTTCGGCTTCTGCAGCGCGTACATGATCATCTCCGGCCCCATGTTGCCGAAGAGCAGGTTGTAGCCGTCGTGCTCGCGCTTGTGCACGAAGAGCTCGTAGCCGACCTGCCCGGCCGCACCGGCGTAGAAGCTGTACTCGAAGTGCGTCTTCAGGAGCGGCCCCCAGAACTCGTCGAAGGCGCGCACCAGGCGCTCGGCGCCGCCGCCCTGCCCGGTCGGGATGACGACGCGGATGTTCTTCGACGGGAAGGCCTGCGCGTGGGCCGCAGGAAACCGGCTGGCAAGAAATCCTGCCCCTGCACCGGCGAGCAGACGCCGCCGTGTACGGCTGTGCTGCACCATGGGGATCCTCCTCCTCGTTGTGCTTTTCCCGATTATGCCTAAAAGGGGTCAGAGCAATTTTCCGGAAACAAATCGGCTCGCAGTAGTTACAGGAAAATTGCTCTGACCCCTTTTCCTAGCGCGGGCGCTCGCCCTTGATGGTGACGCGCCGCATCCAGCGGTTCTCGTGCGGGTTGAAATCTCTTCGCGCGTGCAGCGTGCAGCGGTTGTCCCAGAGGAGCACATCGCCCACGCGCCAGCGATGCTCGTAGATGAATTCGGGGCGCTCGATCGTATCGAACATGAGCGCGAGCAGCGCCTCGCTTTCCTCGCGCGCCAGGCCCTCGATGCTGTGGGTCATCAGGCGATTCACATAAAGCGCCTTGCGCCCGGTGGCCGGGTGGGTGCGCGCCACCGGATGCGCGAACGACACGCCCGCCTCCGGCTCGACCATGTGCTTGCGGTCGAGCACGCCGCCGCCGTAGTCGTAGACGTGGACCGCCTTCCGACCGTTGATCTTCTCTTTGATATTCGAAGGCAAGGCCTCGTAGGCCTTGTACGCGTTCGCGAAGAGCGTGTTGCCGCCCTCGGCGGGGATCTCGATCGAGTACAGCATCGTCCCCATGGCCGGGATTTCCTTGTAGCACTGGTCGCTGTGGAACTGCATTTCCCCCAGCGGCAGCGCGCCGACCATTTTTCCGTCCTTCTTGCGGTTGCCGATGTACATCACCGCCTTGTTGGTCTCGGAGTGGTGGTCGGTGTGGATCGGCGAGAGCTCGCCGAAGCGGCGGGCGAACGCCACCTGCTGCTCCTCGTCGAGCCTCTGGCCGCGCAGCAGGATGACCTGGCTCTTGTGCCAAGTATCCAAGATGGCGCCAAAGGTGTTTTCATCTAATGGACGGGAAACATCCACGCCGCGGATCTCGGCGCCGAGCGCCGGCGAAAGAGGCACCACCTCCATCAATGCATGACCTTGCCGCCGTCGACGTTGAAGCTCTGCCCGGTCACGAAGGCGCTCGCGTCGGACAGGAGATAGAGCACCGTGCCGACCAGGTCTTCCGGATACTGCGGCCGGCCGAGCGCGCGCTGCTTGTCGTAGTCCGCCGTGATGTAGCCGGGCTTCGAGCTCGCCACCTGCGTATCGGAGAGCGTGAGCCCCGGCAGCACCACGTTGACGTTGATGTTTTCCTTTCCCAGTTCTCTCGCCAGGGCCCGCGTGAAGCCTATGACGCCCGCTTTTGCCGTGGTGTAGTGCAGGCGGTTCGGCGTGCCTTCGAGCACGCGCCCCGAGCTGATGTTCACGATGCGGCCCTTGCCGCGTTCCTTCAGGTGCGGCACCACGGCGCGGCAGCAGAGGAACAGGCCGCGCAGGTCGACCGCCATCACCCGCTCCCATTCCTCCATCGGAATCTCGGTCCATGAGCGGCGCGGCAGCGCGCTCATCATCGAGGCGTTGTTGACCAGCGCATCGACGCCGCCGAACTCGCGCACGGCCGCCTCGGCCATCGCCTCGGTGTCTTCCTGGCTGGAAATGTCGACCCGCACGGCCAGCGCCTCGCCGCCCTTGTCGCGAATGGCGCTCGCCACCCGCTCGGCCTCGTCCGGATAGATGTCCGCCAGCACCACGCGCATGCCGGCGCTCGCGAAGGCTTCGCTGTAGACGCGGCCGATGCCGCGCCCGCCGCCGGTGACGATGACCACGCGCCCTGCCACGTCGAAAAGCTGCGGCACTTCCATGTCGGCGGCAAGTATATTCGGGCCATGGCGGAAAGACTTTCACCGATCGATCATCCGGGGGACACCGATTCGCACATCGCCTGGGGCAGCGACGTCGCTGCCCAGGTGCTGCGCCGGCTCGAGATCCCGTACATCGCGCTCAATCCCGGCGCGAGCTACCGCGGCCTTCACGACAGCCTCGTCAATCACCTCGGCAACCACGCGCCGGAGATGCTCCTTTGCCTGCACGAGGAGCAGGCCGTCGCCATCGCGCAGGGTTATGCCAAGGCGACCGGCAAGCCGATGGCCGTCGCACTGCACAGCAATGTCGGGCTGATGCATGGCGCGATGGCGATCTACAACGCCTGGTGCGACCGCGCGCCGATGCTGATCCTCGGCGCCACGGGTCCGGTCGACGCGACGCTTCGCCGGCCCTGGATCGACTGGATCCACACCTCGCAGGACCAGGGCGCCCTGATCCGGAACTTCGTGAAATGGGACGACCAGCCCGGCTCCGCCGCCGCGATCCCCGAATCGCTCTATAGAGCCTGGCAGCAGAGCGCCACGCCGCCGCACGGCCCGGTTTACGTCTGCCTCGATGCCGCGATCCAGGAGGCGCCGCTCGAAGGCGCCATCGCCATCCCCGGCCCCGAGCGCTACCGGCCGGCTCTTCCTCCGCAACCGAACAAAGTTCTTTTGGCAGACACGGCGACATTACTCGGTGGTGCGCGAACGCCCGTGATCCTCTTCGGCCGCGGTCGGCGCAGCGAGGAAGCGTGGTCGAACCGCGTCGCGCTCGCCGAGCGTCTCGGTGCCAGGATGCTTTCCGACCTGAAGGCGGGCTCGATGGTGCCCACCGACCACCCGCTGCACGTCGGCGAGCCGTTCAACCAGCTCTCGAAGAGCGCGCGCGAGGCGCTGAAATCCGCCGACGTGATCCTGAGCCTCGACTGGATCGACCTCGGCGGCGCGCTGCGCCAGGCGTTCGGCAGCGGGCCGGTGGGCGCCAAGGTGATCCACGCCGGCGAAGACCTCTATCTGCACAACGGCTGGGGCAAGGAGCACCTCGAGCTGCCGCCGATCGACGTGCACCTCCTGGGCGATGCGGACAGCGCGGTCGCGGAGCTGCTGCAGCTCGTCCCGGCGAAACGAAACTTCGAGGCGCCGCCGCGCGCGGCCGTCGATGCGACCGTCGATGCCGATCGCATCAACCTGCGGAGCGTCGCCGTCGCGCTGCGCGAGGCAGCCGGCGACGAGCCCGTAACCTTCGCCTCGCTTGCGCGCGCCTGGCCGGTCGACCTCTGGCCGCACCGGCATCCGCTCGACTACCTCGGCAAGGACGGCGGCGGCGGCGTGGGCTCGGGCCCCGGCATCACGATCGGCGCCGCGCTCGCCCTGAAGGACAGCGGCCGCCTCGTCGCCGGCGTGCTGGGCGACGGCGACACGCTGATGAGCATGAACGCGCTGTGGACCGCGGCGCGCTACCACATCCCCGCGCTTTTCATCGTCGCGAACAACCGCTCCTACTACAACGACGAGCTGCACCAGGAAGGCGTCGCGCGCCACCGCGGGCGCAATCCGGCGAACCGCTGGATCGGCCAGCGCATCGACCACCCGGCGCCCGACATCGCCAAGCTCGCCGAGGCGCAGGGCGTGATGGGCATCGGCCCGGTAAAGGACCCCGCTCACCTCACCGATGC
>DATDCR010000182.1:0-17085 GCA_036524215.1 Burkholderiales bacterium | reverse complement strand
GGCCGCCAGATCGCGCGCGAAGCCGCTGACGTCGTAGCCGGTGCCGGCGACGGGTAGCCCGACCAGCAGCACATCGGTGCCGGCGTCCTCCCCGACCACCGGCAGCACGGCGCCGAAAAGCTGCGGATTGCCGAGCAACGCGCCGGTCACGTCGATCGGGTTGTCGATGGCAGCGAAGGCCGGCAACACGGCGCGCAGCCGCTCCTTCGCCGCGGGCGAGATCTCGGCGAGCGGCATGGAGCGCTGCTCGGCATGGTCGGCGGCCATCACACAGCTCGCGCCGGAGTTGCTGATGAAGACGAGCCGCTTGCCGCGGGGCCGTCGGCCCTGCACGTAGAGCTCGGCCGCCGAGACCAGCGATGGCGGATCGTCGGCGCGCCAGATGCCGTGGCGCTCGAAGAACGCCTCGACCACGCGATCCTCGCTCGCCAGCGCGCCAGTGTGCGAGCTGGCCGCCTTCTGCCCGCTCGCCGTACGGCCGGCCTTCAGCGCAACGACGGGCAGATCGCGCCGCCGTGCTGCGGCCGCCGCCCGGGCGAGCTGCGCCGGATCCTTGATGGCCTCCATATAGAGGAGGAGCAGCCGCACGTCGGCGTCCTCGGCCACGGCGAGAGCGAGGTCCGCCACAGTGACATCGGCTTCATTGCCCGTGGCATGCACGTGCCGCGCAGCCAGGCCTTTCGCGTTCAGGAGCGTGTAAATCGCCTGGGAGTTCGCGCCGCTCTGGCTCACGATGGCGACGGGCCCGTCGCGCGCCTGCAGCTCGTGGAAGATGGTCGAGAAGTTCGCCACCATCCCCGAGCCGAAATTGGCGAGGCCCTGGCAGTTCGGACCGATGAGCCGCATGCCGCTCGCGCGCGCCGCCTGCAGCATCCGTTCTTGCGCTAGTCGTCCTGCCTCCCCTGTTTCGCCAAAACCGGAAGTCATGACGACGGCCACTTTCGCCCCGCGCGCGGCGCACGCTTCGACGGCGCGTACTGCCTCCTCGCCCGCCACTGCGACGATCACCAGCTCCGGCGCCTGCGGCGTGTGCTCGAGGGACGGGAAAGCGGGCAAGCCCTGGACCGTGGCGCGGGCGGGATTGATCGGGTAAATGGCGCCGCGGTAGCCGTAGCGTTGCAGGTAAAGGATCGGTCGTCCGCCAACCTTGTGCGGATTGTCCGAAGCGCCGATGACGGCGACGGACGCCGGGTCGAGCGCCGCACGCAGCGAACCTTGGAGCATCGGCTTGTGCATCGCAGCGCATAATAAAGCCATGCTCGAAGGCAAAGTGGTGCTGGTGACCGGCGCGGGCGGCGGCATCGGACGCGATTTCGCGCTCGCGATGGCGGCGGCCGGCGCGAAGGTCCTCATCAATGACCTCGGCACGTCGGTGAAGGGCGAAGGCGCGAATACCGGGCCGGCGCAGAAAGTGGTCGACGAAATCCGCGCGGCCGGCGGAACGGCGGCGGCGAATACCGACAGCGTCGCCGATTGGACATCGGCCAACCGCATCGTCCAGTCGGCGCTCGACGCCTTCGGTCGCATCGATGTGGTCGTCAACAACGCCGGCATCCTGCGCGACCGTTTCTTTTTCAACATGTCGGTCGAGGAATGGCGCGCCGTCATCGACGTCCATCTGAACGGCTCGTTCTACGTCTCGCGCGCCGCCGCGCCGCATTTCAAGTCGCAGGAATCCGGCTGCTACATCCACATGACGTCGACCTCGGGCCTGGTCGGCAATCTGGGCCAGGCCAACTATTCCGCGGCCAAGCTCGGCATCGTGGCGCTTTCCAAGTCGATCGCGCTGGACATGCAGAAGTACCGCGTGCGCTCGAACTGCATCGCGCCTTTTGCCTGGAGCCGGATGATCGGCTCGATCCCCACCGAGACGCCGGATCAGCAGGCGCGAGTGGCGAAGCTGAAGAGCATGGAAACGTCGAAGATCGCGCCGCTCGCCGTGTTTCTCGCCTGCGACGACGCCCGGGATGTGAGCGGCCAGATCTTCGCCGTGCGCGCGAACGAGATCTTCCTGATGTCGCAGAACCGGCCGCTGCGCTCGGTGCATCGCGACGGCGGCTGGACGGCGCAGAGCGTCGCCGCGCATGCCATCCCGGCGCTACGCGCGCATTTCTATGCGCTCGACCGCTCGCAGGACGTCTTCAGCTGGGATCCCGCCTAGGCGGCCTGGGCGAGCTTTTCGTTGGAGTGGACGAGACGCTCGATGAGGACGCGCATGCACGCCTTGTTGAACGCCGACTGGCACGCATCGGTCGCCGCACGCATGGCTTCTGCTTTGACTTCCATCACCGTGATCGGCCCGCGCGCCGTGACAGTGGTCGTGCGTCGCTGCGAGCGGTCGGCGAAATAAAGCAGCTCGCCGAAGCAGCGTCCCGCCTTCACGCTGGCGAGCGGCTTGCCGGACAGCGAGACGTCCACCTCGCCGTCGATCAGGAAATAGAAGCTGTCCCCCGTATCGCCCTCGCGGATGATCGCGCTCTGCGCGCCGATCGATTTCCACGCGCCGATCCGGATCAGCTCCCATAGCGCCACGTCGTTGAAGTCCTCGAAGAAGGCGAAATCGCGCAGCTTGGTGAATCGTTCCGAGTCCGACACGGACGTGCCCGCGAGCCTCAGGCTCGCGAAGGCCTGGCTCAGGTCCTTGCCGAACTCGAGCCACGACTGGTAGCGCGCCGCGGGGTCCTTCTCGAGCGCCTTCATCACGATCGCGTCGAGCAGGCCGGGCAGCTCGGGGCGCAGCTTGACCGGGCGCGGGGGATCGGTATTCAGGATGGCGTAGTTCAGCGCTGCCTGCGTCGATGCGCTGAACGGCAAGCGGCCCGTGAGCAGCCGGTACATGGTCACGCCGAGCGAATAGATGTCCGTCTGGTGCGTCAGGGTCTCGAGGCGCAGCTGCTCGGGCGACATGTAGGCCGGCGAGCCGATGCCGCTGATCTGCGTCGTTTCCTGCAGCTTCTGCTGGAACGAGGCGCCGAAATCGCTCACCTTCGTCTCGCCGCTTTGCGACAGCAGGATGTTGCCCGGCTTGATGTCGCGGTGGATGACGCCGTGCCGGTGGGCGTATTCGAGCGCGCGAATGCACTTGAAGATGATCTCGACCACTTTCGCCACCGGCAGGAGCGTCGATACGTCGGCGTGCGCTTCGAGCGTCGTGCCGGACACGTATTCCATCACCAGGTAGCTGTGATCCGGCTCGACCACCGCGTCGTAGATGTCGACGATGTGCGGGTGGTTCAGCTTGCCGGCGAGCGAGGCCTCCGCGACGAAGGCCTTGTGCATCATGCGCTCCTGCTGCGCGTCGGCATGCTTGTCGAAGAGGAATACCTTGATGGCGACGTCGCGCTCGGCGAAAGGATCGCGCCCGAGGTACACCTTGCTGGTCGCGCCGCTGCCGATCTCGCGCAGCACGGGGTACTTGCCGATGTGCTCCTGGATCTCGAATTTCATCGATGCGCGAGCGCCGCGATCTGCTGCAGCAGCTCCGATTCCTCGTAGGGCTTGCCCAGATAGGCGTTGACGCCGAGGTCCATGGCACGGCTGCGATGCTTGGGCGCCGTGCGCGAGGAAATCACGATGATGGGAATCTCCATGGTGCGCGGATCGCCGCGCACGTTGCGCGTGAGATCGAAGCCGTCCATGCGCGGCATCTCGATGTCGATCAGCATCACGGCCGGACGCTCGGTCTTCAGCTGCTCGAGCGCCTCCACGCCGTCCCGCGCCGTCAGCACGCGATAACCCTCGCGCTCGAGCAGGCGGCTGGTGATCTTGCGCACGGTGATGGAGTCATCCACCACCATCACCGTCACGATGGCTGCCTCGGCGGGACTGCGGCCGGTTGTCTCCGGCGCGCTCGCGTGCCCAGCGGCGGTACGCGCGCGCTGCGCGAGCTGTACCGGGTTGACGATAAGCACGATGCTGCCGTCAGCCATCACCGTGGCGCCGGTGATGCCCGCGATGCGCGCCAACTGCGGCCCGATGCTCTTGACCACCATCTCGCGGTTGCCGAACAGCTCGTCGACGTGCACGGCGACCCGCTGATTGGCGCTCCTCACGAGCAGCACGGAATTGGACTCCTGGATGTCGGTCGCGCCGCGCTGGCCGAGCAGCTCGCGCAGGTAATGGAGCGGGTATTCGCGCCCTTGGAATTCGATGCCGCCCTTCTCGTAGTGGCCGACCAGCGCATCGGCCTTCAGGCGCATCACCTGCTCCACCGAGGCCGACGACACCGCAGCCATCATCGTGCCGGCGCGCACCATCACGGTGTGCGTCACGGCGAGCGTGAGCGGCAGGTAGATCGTGAAGGTGGTGCCGCGCCCGCTGGCCGTCGATACGTCGACCCGTCCGCCGATGGCGTTGATCTCCGTGCGCACGACATCCATGCCGACGCCGCGCCCCGCCAGCTCGGTCACCGCTTCGGCGGTGGAAAGTCCGGACAGGAACACGAGCTGTACCTTCTCCGCCTCGCTCATCGCCTGCCCGGCACCGATCAGTCCCTTCTCGATGGCCTTGGCGCGCAGGCGTTCGAGATCCAGGCCGGCACCGTCATCGGCGAGGGAGAGCACGATCTCGTTGCCTTCCTGGCGCAGCCGAATCTCGATGCGTCCGGCTTCCGCTTTGCCCCCGGCGACCCGCTTGTCCGGCGCTTCGATACCGTGTGCGAGCGCATTGCGCAGCAAGTGCTCGAGCGGCGCGGCAACCCGCTCGAGGACGCTGCGATCCAGCTCCACCTGCCCGCCTTCGATCGTCAGATCCGCCTTCTTGTCGAGGTCGCGCGCCGTCTGCCTTACGACGCGGTGCAGGCGCTCGGCCAGGTTCATGAACGGAAGCGCGCGCATGCGCATCAGATCCTGCTGCAGCTCGCGGCCGATGCGCGCCTGCTGCAAGAGGGCGGCATCCGTTTCGCCAAGGTTCTTCACCAGACCCTGCTGGATCGAGGCGACGTCGTTCACCCCCTCCGCCATCATGCGGGTCAGTTCCTGCAGGCGCGTGTAGCGATCGAACTCCAGGGGATCGAAATCCTGCTCGCGCTCCTCGAGCACGGAGCGGCGCGACTGCATCTGGCTGTCGGCCTGGATCTCGACCTCGCGCAGCTGCGCGCGCAAGCGTTGGATGCTCTCGTCGAGGTCCCCGAGCGACTGCTTCACCTGGCGCAGCTCGGCCTCGATCCTCGAGCGCGCGATCGCCACTTCACCGGACTCCGTGATGAGCGAGTCGACCCGGTCGGCGTTGACGCGAAGCATCGGCGCGGCGCCAGCCGGCTGCGCCGCCGGCGCGCGCGCTTGCGGGGCAGCGGTCGCGGTCGCTGCCATTGCCGCCGGTGCCGGGACAACGGCAGGTGCCGCCTGCGGCTCGCGCATCCTCTCCAGGTCGGTGCCGAGCCGGTCCATCTGCGCCTGCAGGTCCTCGAATACCGCGGCCGACATGTCGCCGGCCTCGAGCGCGAAATCGATGCGGCTCTCCATCAAGTGCGTGAGCTCGCCGAGGCGAATCGCGCCTGCCATCCGCGCGCTGCCTTTGAGCGTGTGGAGCGACCGCTTCACCGCATCGGCGAGTTTCGCATCCTGCGGGCTCGCCTTCCAATCGCGCAGGTCACCCGCGATCTGCGGGACCAGCTCGCCGGCTTCTTCCAGGAAGACGGGCAGCAGCTCCTGGTCGATGTCGTCGCGCATCACCCGCTTTTCTTTCGGCTTGCGGGGCGGTTGCAGGCGGGCCGTCAACGCCTCGAGCTTGCGCGCCAGGTCCGAAGCGGGCGGCGGTCCCTTCCGCGTCTGCGCAATGCCGACCATCTCCTTCAGCTTGGCGACCGCTTCGGCAATCAGCGCGGCATCGGACTCTTCAAGCGTGCCGCCAGCCACCGGCATCCATTGCTCGAGCGCGCCGGCCAGCTCGGCGATCGTCTCGAACCCCGCCGTGCGCGAGCTGCTGGCCAGCGTATGCGCAGCACGGATGAAATCCTCCGGCGCAGAAGTGCCGCGGTTCGCGCACCAGCGCTCGCATTGGGCCGACAGCGTCGCTGCGTGCGTGCGGGCTTCCTTGAGGTAGATGTCCAGTACGTCCGGTTTCAGCCGCTGAGCGAGACCGGCAATCACGCCAGGATCGATCTCCGGTCGTTCGCCGGCGGCGAGCTTTGCGGTCCAGGCCACGCAATGGCGCGCCGCCGCCGTCATGAATTCGAGCAGCTCCGGCGATGCGGGCTGCTTGTCCTCCAGCCAGCGGTTCAGGACCTGCTCGACTTCCCAGGCGGCGTCGCCGAAGTCGGCGAGACCGACCATGCGTCCGCTGCCCTTCAACGTATGAAAGCCGCGGCGGATCGTCGTCAGCGCTTCGAGATCAGCCGGCTTTGCCGTGCACACCGGCAAGGCGCCTTCGATCGCCGCCAGCACGCCGCCGGCTTCTTCCAGGAACACCTGGAGCAACTCGTCCGACTGCACCTCCTCGACGGGCTTCGCAGGAGCCGTCGTCGTCGGCTGCGGGCGCGCCTCGAAGCGCACGACGAAGGTATCGATCGCCTGCTCGCGCGGCTCCCTTCCCTCCAGGCAGGGTGAGACATAGAAGCCGAGCGTGCTGAGACCCTCCGCGATCCAGTCCATGTCCGAGCTGCCGGGAACGAGCGACGCGATCAGGTTTTCGCATTGCTCCAGCACGGTGACCGCACGCGCCCAATTGAGCACGGACAGCGCGCCATGGATCTGGCGCAGCTGCGGCACGAGCGCCGGGGCGACCTTGCTCGCGGATGGATCGCGTGCATAGCCGTCCAGCACCTGCTCGATCTGCTGCAGGTTCGCAAGGATTTCGCGCGCGACCTGCGCACGCACCTGAACGGTGCTGATTTCCTGGATCAGCTCGGCGCGCAACCCAGTGGGTGGCGAACGCGTCGCCTTGCCTTCGGCGGCGTCGAGCAGCCAGCGCGACAGCAGCTCGACCTGCTCATCAAGATCCGAAGGCGCGTTGCCAAAAGTGTTGAGGATGCCGTCCGCGAGCATGAAGGCCGCGGCCATCTCGGCGAGCATTGCATCGCTGTCGCGCGGATGCGCTTCGGGCAGCGCGTCCGCTACGCCGCCGACCGCTTCCATCAAGCGCGCAAACGCACGGCTTTGCAGCGGCGCTGCCTTTTCGGGCAACGAACGCGTGCGCTCCTTGAAACTCGCGCGCGCCTTGGCATCGCCGCCGACGTACTGGTGCCAGAACTTCTTCAGCTTGCGCAGCTTTTCGCGCACTTCATCCAGGACCGGCTGCAGCGTGTCCACGTCGGGCGCTTTTTCAGCCGGTTGCGGCCCGGGCAGCAGAGCATCCAGGCCGTAGAGGAGCTTGATATCGCGGATGCGCTGCGTGAGCGGCGCCGTGGAGCCGACGACGTAAAGCATCTGGCGCAGCAGCGCCTCGTTATCGGGATTCGCGCCCGCCGCGAGATCGCGGATATAGAGATCGATCTTGTTCCAAAGCGCGCGGGCTTGCGCGAGTTCGCTGGGCTCCGCTACGTCGAGCAGGGCGTCGACCAGGCCGCCACCGACCCACCAGATCGCCCTGCGCTCCGGCAGCCGATGGGCGATGGCATGGATCGTATCCAGCGTTTCGCGCATTTCCTCCAGGCCGTTGGGCTGCTTGCGCAACCACGCCAGGATGCCGCGCTGCCAGCGGGTGCGTTGCGATTGGAGGAAGGATGCGAGTTCAGCCTCGTCGACGCTGTTGGGGCTCGGATGCGAGGGCGCCGGCGGCGTCAGGTCGGGAAAGAACAGGTCGACTTCGGAGCTGTCGGTCTTTCCCTGCAACTGGGCCAACTCGCGATAAGTCGGATAAAGGCGGATCGCGACGTTCGGCTCGCCGCGCGCCAGGTCGTCGACGAACTCCTTGAGCTGCAGCACGCCGCGATCGATGATCGCGGCGCCGGTCATGTTCTGTCCGTTCAGTCCGGAGAAACTGTGCTCGAGGATCTCGCAGAAGCGTGTCGCGCCGCTGAGTCCGACCATGCCGAGCGCGCCGCTGACCTGGTGCAAATGCTCCGGACAAGTGGCAAGCAGCGACGCATCCTGGTTGCCGCTCGAGTAGCTCGCGAGCTGGCTGCGCACGCGCTCGAGCGCCTGGTCGACTTCGGCGGTGATCCAGGACAGGATGGTGATATCGGCCATTGCCGCTTTCCTATGGCTCCTAGGTGAGCTTGAAGCCCGAGACGGAGCTCTTCAGTCCTTCGGCGAGCTGCGTCAGGCGTGCCGCAGACACTGCGGTTTTCTTCGTCCCCTCCGTGGTGAGCTGCGTCACGCCGAGAATGATCTTCATCCTGCCGGCGACCTCGTCTGCCGACGTCGCCTGCTGACGCGTCGCGTTCGAGATCGAACCGATCAGCTCGGCCAGGCGGTTGGAGATCTTCTCGATCTCGCGTAGCGCCTGGTCCGCCTCGTCCGCCGTGCGCGTGCCCTCGACCACCCCGCGCGTGCTGCGCTCCATGGCCTCGACCGCATCCTGCGTGTCGCGCTGAATGCTCTTGACGATGGCGCCGATGTGCTTCGTCGCCTCGCCCGAGCGCTCGGCGAGCCGCTGCACCTCCTCCGCCACGACCGTGAATCCGCGCCCCGCCTCGCCTGCGGACGCGGCCTGAATCGCCGCGTTCAGGGCCAGCACGTTGGTTTGCTCCGTGATGTCCGAGATGAGCTGCACGATCTCGCCGATCTCCTGCGAGCTCTCGCCCAGCCGCTTGATCCGCTTCGCCGTCTCCTGGATCTGGTCGCGAATGTCGTTCATGCCGCGAATGGCGTTCTGTACGGCCTGCGCGCCCTTTGACGCGGCGCTGAGCGACGTTTCCGCCACCTTGGCCGAGTCGTCGGCGCTGGAAGAGACCTGGTTCATCGACTGGGCCATCTTCGCCACCGACTGGCCGGTCCCTTGGATCTCCGTCGCCTGCTTCTGCGCGGCCTGCAGCAGCTGCGTCGACACACCCTGAGCTTCCTGCGTTGCCGCGGTCACCTGCTGAGCAGCGGTATTGATGCCCGCGACCAGGCGGCGCAGCTCGTCGATGGTGTAATTGATCGAGTCGGCGATGGCGCCCGTCATGTGCTCCGTGACCTTGGCGCGTACCGTCAGGTCGCCGCTCGCCAGGTTGCCGATCTCGTCGAGGAGTCGAAGGATCGCTTCCTCGTTCAGCTTGTTTTGGCGCTCGCTCTCCTCGGCGCGGCGGCGGCTGTCGTCGATGTAGGCCTTGCCGATGAGGAGCAGCAGGCCGAGGGCGAGCAGGGATACCACGCCCATCGCCACGAAGTTGATGCGGCGCTCGGCCAGCAGGCCGTCGTAGCCGCTCGCCAGCTGCTCCGCGGCGCCGAGCAGCGCTTCGCTGTCGTTGAAGATGTCGCGCGTGGCGCGCTTCGCGTTCACCAGGCGCTGCATGTTGCCGAGGATCTGGCTCACGCCGGCCTGGTATTGCTTGAAGGCGGTTTCCAGTTCACCCAGCTTGCCGCGAATCTCGGCGTCGCTGACGCGCGTGATGCGCAACGCCTCGTTGCCCTGCAGAAGACCCAGCAACAGATCGCGGAACGTGTTCGTATCCTTGCCGAGCAGGAACGCCACTTCCGGGTCGACCACGTCACCGGCGAGCATCGCGTTCGCGTTCTTCGCCATGCGCTGGGTCAGCATCTCGAGCTGCGCCGCGATGGCGTTCTGCCTGGCACTGCCGCCGGATTGAACGCTCAGGGCCGCGATTTCGTCGGTCAGCTCGAGCAGCGCGGGGTTGTTGTCGTTGATCGCGCGCACGGCGGAGCCGAGGGCTACGAGGTTGCGTTCCTCGGCCAGCACCAGGCCGGCATTGCGTTCGGTCTTCCTCCACTGCGTCTCAAGTTGCGTCAGCATGGGACGCACGGAGCCGGGTGTTGGGGGCAGCGTGACGCCGCTCGCAAGACCGCCATCCGAGAGCAGCCGGACGGTGGCGGCGAAATCGTCGCGGCTGTCGCGGAGCTGCTTGAACGCCTCGCTGTTACCTTGCGACGCCTGCTGCGCCGCCTTGGCCAAGCGCTGCGAAAGCATGCGGATCTTTCCGACGGCCGCGACGTAGAGCGTATTGAAAGTGGCCTGACGCGCATCGACGACGACGATTGCCGCGTCGACCAGAATCAGGATCGCGAGCAGCCCGACAAGCATCGGCAGCCTGCGGCCGCCGAGGCGCTGTCGGAGCCGCGATACCACGCCGGTCGAGCCCGAGGCGCCGCTCGCTTCGCCGACGGCATCGCGCCCCATGAAGGGCATTTTGAGAAATTCGAGTCTGCTTCCCATGACTATCCCCTAGCGAAGGAACTTGCCGCTGCGGCCGATGATCGTCAGGTCGACGAACTTGGACCCGGCGTGGTTCTTCGGTGAATAGGCGACGTAGAAGCCGCCCACGTCTACGTCCTGCATGTGCTCGAGCGCGTCCACCAGGCCCTCGCGCGTCGGATTCCTGCCCGCGCGCTTCAATGCCTCCACCATCACTTTCGCGGTGAGGAAGCCTTCCATCGCGCTGAAGTTGTAGTCGACGAAGCCGGCCTTCTTGGCGAGCTGCTGGTATTCCTTGACGACCGGAACGGCCGTGCCCCATGGGAAAGGCACCACCTGGGAAATGGCCACGCCGCTGCCCTCGGCACCGAGCGCGTCGGCAAGGGCCTTGCTGCCGACGAAGGACACGTTATAGAAGGTCGCGCCGCTACCCGCCTTCTTCATCTGCCGGATGAACTCGGCGCAGGCTGCATACGCGCCAACCATCACGATCGCGTCCGGCTCCGAAGCGTTGATGCTTTTCACTGCTTCTTCGACCTTCAAGGTGTTGCGCTCCACCGTGCCATTCGAGTGGATCTTCATGCTGCGCTTGGCGAGGGCGATTTCGGTGCCCTTGCGCCCCGCTTCGCCGTACGCGTCGGCCTGGTAGAAGACCGAGATCTTGCGTCCGCCGGTCGATACGACCTGCTCGACGATCTTCTCGGTCTCGTCGTAATAGCTGGCGCGCACGTGGAAAACGTACCGGTTGAACGGCACACGCAGCGCCTCGGCGCCGGTGAACATGCCGACCAGCGGCACCTTCGCTTGTGTCACGACCGGCAGGTGCGCGACGCCGGTCGGCGTACCGACGTAGCCGAGCAGCGCGAACACCTTGTGCTCTTCGATCAGCTTCTTGCTTGCCGACGGCGCGACGGACGGCTCGTAGCGGTCGTCCTCGCTGACGAGCTCGAGCTTGCGTCCGTAGACCCCGCCGCGCTCGTTCACGTAGTCGAAGTAGGCCTTGATGCCGTTGCGCATCTGGATGCCAAGCTGCGCGGCCGGACCGCTGAACACCGCCGCTTGGCCAAGCACGATCTTGTTCGGCGTGATGCCGTTATCGGCAAGAGCGACCGAGGCTTGCAGGCCTGCCGCAACGAACAGGCAGGCAGCGAAACGGTTCATAGGCTTACCTCCAGGAAAGCTTGGTCTTGCATCAGTGCCGGCACGTCCAGCTCCTTCCACAGCTTGTTGTCCGCATCGGCGTATTCCGCGCGCGCCCAGCGAGCACGCGCCGCGCCGGTCTTTGCGCTCAGTTGCTCCATGTTGCGCAGACCGAGGGAGCGCTCGACGAGCAGCGCGGCCCCGGCGCGAAAGCGATCGGCGACGAGCAGCAGGCGCGCATGCGCCGACAGGATGACGGGCTTCGCTGCGAGGAAGGCGGGAAGGTCCGTCACGCTGTAGAGATTGCCGCGCACGTTGACCACGCCGCGGAACCACGAGTGCGCGAGGGGAACGGGAAAGATCGGCGGCACGGGAATCACCTCGCCCGCTTCCGTCAGATCGACGAGCCAATTCTCCTCGCCGACCTGCAGGCCGAGCTTCGAGGCGACGCGCGTACCGGCAGCCGCCGTCTGCAGACGCTCCGCGAGGGCGAGCTGGTAATCGCGTAGCGAGCTGCTCGCTGCCATTAGCCGAGGGCCGCAATCTTGGCGAGGAGATCGGCCTGGTTGACGGGCTTGACGATGTAATCGCGCGCCCCCTGGCGCATGCCCCACACCTTGTCGGTTTCCTGGCCCTTGCTGGTGCAAAGGATGATCGGGATGTTCTTCGTTGCCTCGTCTTTCGTCAGCGTGCGCGTCGCCTGAAAGCCGTTTTGACCCGGCATGACGACGTCCATCAGCACCAGGTCCGGACGCGATTGCTTCACCTTCGCCATGGCGTCTTCCGCACTGTCGGCGGTGGCGACCTTGAAGCCGTTCTTGGAGAGGAGCTCGCTCAGGAACTGGCGATCGGTGGGCGAATCATCGACAACGAGGATCTTTGTAATAGGCATACGTTCTTTCTGGATTTTCAGGATGCGATTGAAGAAGGCTTTACGTACTCGCCGACCGCCGCAATCAAGCCCTCCTTGGTGAACGGCTTGGTGAGGTATCGGTCGGAGCCGGCCAGCCGGCCGCGCGCACGGTCGAAGACGCCGTCCTTGCTCGACAGCATGATCACCGGCGTGGATTTGAGCTTCGGGTTCTGCTTGATGAGCGCGCAGGTCTGATAACCGTCGAGGCGCGGCATCATGATGTCGACGAAGATCACCCGCGGCTGGTGATCGGAGATCTTGGAGAGCGCGTCGAAGCCGTCCTCGGCGAGAATGACCTCGTAGCCAGCCTGACGCAGGAACAGCTCCGCGCTGCGACGGATGGTGTTGCTATCGTCGATGACAAGGACCTTGATCGGCCCCGAATCTGCCTGCGCCTGGCCCACGCTGCCCTCCCCGTTCAGCAAGCGCTTCTCGTTTTGAGTCTTACATTTACTGAAGCTTCTTTAAGTGAAATAATGCATGACCGGGCGCAATTGGACTAAAAGACAAGGCGCGCCGCGCCGCCGCAAAAATCTTCCTCTCCGCCAAAACCGCACAGGATGGGACTCATGAAAAAGCTCTTGCTCGCGCTGCTGGCTGCGCCGCTGCTGGCCCACGCGCAGACGTGGCCGTCGAAACCGATCCGTTGGGTCGTTCCTTACACGGGCGGCGGTATCACCGACGTGGTGACCCGGGTGGTGACGCAGAAGATGCAGGCGCCGCTCGGCCAGGCCATCGTGGTGGATAACCGCCCGGGCGCGAACAGCATCCTCGGCTCGGATATCGCCGCCAAGTCGGCGCCCGACGGCTACACGATGCTCACCGTAATCGCCGGCTACGCGGCGAACGTGACGCTCTATTCCGGCAAGCTGCCGTTCGATCCGCGCAAGGACCTGGTTCCAGTCTCGCTCGCCGGAATCGCGCCGCTGATTCTCACGGCAAACAACAATTTCCCGGCGAAAGATGTGAAGGAACTCATTGCCTATGCCAAGGCAAACCCTGGCAAGGTCAACTTCGGCTCGTCGGGCATCGGTGCCGCCGCGCATCTGACGACGGAGCTCCTGAAGCAGACCGTCGGCATCGACATGGTTCACGTCCCTTACAAGGGAACCGCTCCCGCGCTCACGGCGCTGATGGCGAATGACATCCAGATTCTCGTCGACGTGCCGAGCACGCTGATGCCCCATGTGCGCGGCGGCAAGATCAAGGCGCTCGCCATGTTCTCCGGCAAGCGCATCCAGGGCGCGCCGGAGGTGCCGACCGTAGCCGAAGCGGGCGGGCCGCCGCTCGAATCCTCGACCTGGGTGCTCTTCATGGCGCCCGGCGGCACCCCTCGCGACATCGTCAATCGGCTCGCGCAGGAAACGGCGAAGGCGATCAACGAGTCCGACATCAAGGAGCGCTTCAACCAGATCGGCATCGAGCCGGTCGGCAACAGCCCCGACCAGGCGGCGAAATTCCTCGACGCGGAGATCGCCAAGTGGGCCAAGGTCATTACCACGGCGGGCGTAAAAGCCGAGCAATGACGAAGCGACTCAAGTCCGACCTTGGCTGGTCGACCGTCGACCGCATCAGCGTCCGCGGCAAGGACCTGCCGAGCGAGATCCTCGGCCACCTGAACCTGGGCGACATGGCGTTCCTCGAGCTCACCGGCCGAGTGCCGAACAGCAAGGAATCCAAGCTCTTCAACGCGATGGTCGTCACCCTGGTCGAGCACGGCATTACGCCGAGCGCGCTTGCCGCCCGCCTGACCTACCTTGGCGCGCCAGAGGCGCTGCAAGCCGCCGTCGCGGCCGGCCTGCTCGGCCTCGGCAGCGTTTTCGTGGGCTCCATGGAAGGCGTAGCGCGAATCCTTTCCGACGCCGTCGCGAACGGCAAGGACGCCAAGACCGTTCTCGCGGAAAACAAGCGCATGCCGGGGCTCGGGCATCCGATCCACAAGCCCATCGATCCGCGAAGCAAGCGCCTTTTCGAAATCGCGCGCGAGACCGGCCACTACGGCAAGTACTGCCAGCTCATGGAAGATCTCGCACGGACGCGCGGCATTACGCTGAACGCCACGGGTGCGATCGGCGCGCTCGCCTGCGAGCTGGGCCTCGACTGGAAGATCGTCAAAGGCCTCGGCGTCATGGCGCGCGCGGTGGGGCTCGTCGGCCACATCCTCGAGGAGACGCGCGAGCCGATGGCCGAAGAGATCTGGAACCGCGTCGACGAAGAAGCCACCTCTCACGTGAAGCCCAAGAAATGAACATCGGACGCGATAACCACCCCGACCTGCGCGACGCCGTGCGCGCGTTGTGCAACGAGTTCGACTCCGCTTACTGGCAGCAGGTCGACGAAAAGCGCGCCTACCCTGAGGCCTTCGTCGACGCCCTGACCAAGGCCGGCTGGATGTCGGCGCTGATTCCCGAGGAGTACGGCGGCTCCGGCCTTACGCTCACCGAAGCGACCGTGATCATGGAGGAAGTGACGCGCTCCGGCGGCAACGCCGGCTGCTGCCACGGCCAGATGTACAACATGAACACGCTGCTCCGCCACGGCTCGGAAGAGCAGAAGCGAGAGTATCTGCCGAAGATCGCGACGGGCGAGCTGCGCCTGCAGGCGATGGGGGTGACTGAGCCGGGCGCAGGGACCGACACCACGAAGATCAAGCCCGTGGCCGTCAAGAAAGGCGATCGCTATGTCGTCAACGGCCAGAAGGTCTGGACCTCCCGCCTGCAGCATTCGGAACTGATGATCCTGCTTGCGCGCACCACCCCGCTCGCGGAGGTCAAGCGCAAGAGCGAAGGCATGTCGATCTTCCTGGTCGATACCAAGGCGAAGGGGCTCGACGTGCGCCCGATCCGCAACATGGTGAACCACGAGACGAACCAGGTGTTCATCGACAACCTGGAGATCCCGGCGCAGAACCTGATCGGCGAGGAAGGCAAGGGGTTCCGCTACATCCTCGACGGCATGAATGCCGAGCGCATCCTCATCGCCGCCGAGTGCATCGGCGACGGCTACTGGTTCGTCGAGAAAGCGGCCAAGTATTCCACCGAGCGCGTCGTGTTCGACCGCCCGATCGGACAGAACCAGGGCATCCAGTTCCCGATCGCCGAGGCCTATATGGAGCTCGAGGCGGCCAACCTGATGCGCTACAAGGCCGCCGAGCTCTTCGACCAGCACAGGCAATGCGGCGCCGAGGCGAACATGGCGAAGCATCTTTGCGCGAAGGCGTCGTGGGAAGCGGCGAATGTCTGCCTGCAGACGCACGGCGGCTTCGGCTTCGCCGCGGAGTACGACGTCGAGCGCAAGTTCCGCGAGACGCGCCTTTACCTCGTGGCGCCGATCTCGACCAATCTCATCCTCTCGTACCTCGCCGAGCACGTGCTCGGCCTGCCCCGCTCCTTCTAGGCCCGCGCGAGCGCGGCCTTCACCTTGTCCGGCGAGAGCGGTGCGCTTCGCATGCGCACGCCCGTCGCATCGAAGAACGCGTTCGCCACGGCGGCGGGCATGACGCGGATCGTCGGCTCGCCGGCGCCGGAGGACGCGATCTCCGGATGGTTGATGAGCACGACCTCGATCGACTCGGGCGCGTCCTGCATGTCCAGGATCGGATAGCTCGCCCAGTCGACGCTCGTCACCGCATTGCGGTCGAACCGCACTTCCTCGAAAAGCGTGCGCGAAAGGCCTTGCACGACGTTGCCTTCGATCGCGTAGCGCAGGCCCTGCGGATTGATGATCAGCCCGCAATCGTGCGCCACCCAGACTCGACGCGCCCAGACGCGGCCGCTCGAGCGATCGACTTCGACCTGCGCCACCACCGCGACTGCCGTGCCGTTGCGATCGGCGAAGGCGATGCCCTTGCCCTTGGGCAGCGACGACCAGCCCGACTTTTCCGCCACGGCGCGGATGACGGCGGCATGGCGCGGATTCGCCAGGTACTTCAGGCGGAAGGCCACCGGGTCTTCACCCGCGGCGTGCGCCAGCTCATCGATGAACTGCTCGGAGCCGAAGTGGATATCCGGTCCGACCGGATCGCGCAGGTGCGAGGTGCGCAGCGGCGAGCAGCCTTCCGCGACGAGCGGCGCAATCGTTTCCCAGGCGAGGAGCTTGTTCTCGAAGCCGTAGGACTCGGCCGGCGTGCCGAACGTCTGCTGTCCTTTCGGCGCAATGCCGATCGCCTGGCCGACCAGGCTGTCGGCCGGGTCGGACTCGTTCGTGGCGATGTGCTGGCGCGAAAAGCCCTTCGATACGAACTCGTACGCGATCACCTTCCCCGATGCATCGAGAGCGGCTCGCGCGCGATGCACGGATGCCGGTCCCTTCGGATCCCAGGCCGTGCCATCGGCTCGCATGCCCTGCACCCGGACCGGCTTGCCGGTCGCCTTGGCGAGGAACGCCGCATCGAGCGCTGCATCGCCTGCGTCATTGCGGCCATACGAGCCGGGACCCGGAACCCATATCGCGCGCACCTTCTCCGGCGGCAGGCCGAGCAGCTTCGCGACGCCATCGCGCGTGAAGTGCGGCTTCTGCGATCCGGTCCACACGGTGCAAGAGCCCTCTCTGATTTCCGCCACCGCACAGCCTGGCCCCATGCTCGCGTGCGATTGGAACGGCCATTCGTACTGCGCTTCGATCACGCGTACGCCAGGCACCATGAAGGCGGCCCCAGAGTCGCCCTTCTTCAGCGCCTCTTCCCGCTTCACCACCTTGGCCTGCCGGATGTGATCGTGCAGCGCAGCCATCTCCGGGAAGGCGCCGTCGAGCGTGTGCCAGCGCACTTTCAGCGCTCGCGCAGCGCGCACGGCATCCCA
>DATDCR010000181.1:0-14951 GCA_036524215.1 Burkholderiales bacterium | reverse complement strand
GCGCGCGCGCGGCGCCGACCGAGATGTTGGCGTAGGCCTGCAGCGGGATGCGCTCCTCGATGGTCGGCAGGAAGTCGAGCAGCACGCACACCACCCACAGCGCGACGAACACCGGCACCAGCGCGCCGTAATCCGCGAGCGGCGCGAGCGTCTTCGGCATCCACGGGTTGAGCGGGCTGACGATGAACGCGGCGGCGAGCCCGGTCAGCGCGAGGAAGGCGATCGTCTGGTGGACGTAGAGGCGACGCGTCTGCGGGTCCGAGCGCGGCAGGAAGTAGTACAGCGCCCCCGGCATGCTGAACGGCGCGAGCGCCATCACCGTGCCGATCGCGAGCCACAGCAGCCGATACTCGCCGAAGGTGTGGGCATCCAGACATCGCACCAGCACGATCGGCAGCAGGAACTGCAGCGCCTGGTCGAACGCCTTGACGGCACCCAACGAGAAGGCCCGCCGCGCCAGGCCCTGGGCAGCGATGGCTTTGGCGGCTGCGTTCATTCTTCTTTGCCGAGCGAGTCAAAAACAGGGACAGACCACGTTTTTCCCTCGTCCCGCAGATCGGGCAGCCGAGGAAAAACGTGGTCTGTCCCTGATTTCAAGTCTTTCAAGAAATCAACTCTTCAAGGATGCCGGCGTAACGTGCCAGCACTTCGGTGCTGGAATGGTTCCGCTGGAAGTAGGCGAGGCTGTCGGCCGACGCCTGGCGCCACAGCTCGGGGCTCCTGAAGAACGCCTCCACCTTCTCGGCGCCCTCTCTTGCGTCGGCAAAGACGGTGTTCACCGGCGCGCCGACATCGACCGTCGCCACCGTCGGCACGCCGCGGGCCCAGGCCTGCAGGAACACGTTCGGCATGCCCTCGTAGACCGAGGTGCTGACCAGCAGGCGCGCGCGGTCGAACCAAGGCTCGACCTGCGCGAGCGGCAGGAAGCCGGTGAACTCGACGTTCGGCAGGCGCCCGGCGCGCGCGCGGATCGCCTCGTAGTAGCCGGGCTTCAGCCGCTCGCCGCCGACGCTCGGCCCGCCGACGATGACGAAGCGCCGCTGCGGCAGCCGCTCGGCGATGTCGAGGAACCAGTCGGGACGCTTGTAGCCGTGGATCGTGCCGACCCAGAGGATCGCGTCATTCTCCAGAGAACTTAATCTGGCGTTGGCAGGCGGCTCGTAGCAGCTCGGGATCAGCACCGCATCGCGGCCATGGTTGCGCCGGCAGCTCTCGATCTGGAACGGGTTCTGCGCGACGATGCGATCGACGCGCGCCAGGCCGCGGCGATACAGCCACTTGTCGCGCGCGTGGATGATCTGCTCCTGGCCGATCTCGAAGTCGCGGTCGGAGGCGCCGGCATAGATGGCGCGCTTGCCGTGGCGGCGGCAGAACTCGGCGACCACGCCGGTCCACATCGCGCTCGAGCGCTGGTAATAGATGTCGGCGTCGACCTCGCGCAGCACGCGCCACATGGAGGTCAGGCGCGGATGCACGAAGCGCAGCACCGGCACGCCGGCGTCCGGACGAAAGCTCTTGTAGACCGTGACGCCGTCGATCAGCGTCGGGCTCGGCTGGCCGTAGTCGAACGAGATCATCGAGACGCGGTAGCCGTTGGCGGCGAACAGGCGCGCGAGGATGCATTGCTGCACCTCGGCGCCGCCGACGACCTGGATGCTCGGATCGCGGGACAGTACCGGCCAGGCGTAAGGCGCGACGAAGCAGATGTGCGCCTTGCGCCGCGCCGCCGCTTCCGGACCCTGGCTGGCGGCGCCTCTGACCGGCCCCGGGCGACCCTGCGCCGGGAGTCCGGCCTGTCGCAGGGTGGCAAGCGACATTTAAGCGGTGGTCCTCCGCGGACGCTCGGCCGCTTGCGGCCGGTCCGGCTTGCGCGCGAGCTGGCCGTACATCATGCCGATGGCGATCCAGAGGAAGGCGAATTCCGGCGTCGCGCGCAGGCTCGATCCGGCGAAGCCGGTGAGGATGAAGCACGCGAGGCCGGCGACCGCGCCCTGGTAGAAGCCGCGCATCGTCGGGCTGAGGTAGGCGTTCGAGCCGAGGTCGCGCATCTGGCGATACACGTGCCAGTAGAACGCGAGCAGCAGCGCGAGCCCGATCAGGCCCATGTCGAGGATGGCCTGGATGTACGCGTTATGCGGGTGCGTCACCGGCAGCATGGTCTCGGCCCACAGCGCCTGCGCCCACATGGTCGAGTCGAGGCCGTTGCCCCAGGGCGGGCTCCTCAGGATCTCGGGCAGGAGCGGGATCCAGATCTCCTCGATGCGGCCGGCGCTCACCTCGTTGACGTTGCCGCCGCCGACCAGGCCGAGGCTCATGCGGCTCACCACCGCGCCCGGCATGAAGAGCAGGCCGATGCCGCCGGCGAGGAGCGCGAGGCCCGCGGTGCGCGCGTTGAATTTCCAGAAGAGAAACAGCACGTTCACCATCACCCAGCCGACGAACGCCCCGCGCGAGAAGGTGAAGAGGAGCGCGAGGGTGAGCACGCCCATCGTCATGAAGAGGACCGTCTTCAGCCGCACGTCCTTCGTCTCGCCCCAGGTGAAAAGCAGCAGCGCGTACGCCACCGCGTAGAGGCGGCCGAGGTCGTTGGCGTGCATGCCAAGGCCCGAGAAGAAGGCGCGCGAGCTGGTCAGCGCGAGCGCGCCGAGGCTCAGGCCCGAGACGAGCACGTAGCCGATCGCCATCAGGCTCATCGCCCACACCGAGACGATGAGCGGAGTGAGGAAGCTCTCGCTCTTCTTCGACTTCGCCACCGCCGCGCCGATGAGCAGCGCCGCCAGCACCATGAAGAGCGGCTTCACGGCCACGTCGCGCAGGTAGCCGAACGCGTCGGTGAAGTGGATCACCTCCACCTCGTAGAAGTACGGGTAGATCTCGTCGACGTGGCGGCTGCCGATCAGCGCCGCCAGCACCACCGGCACGATGTACAGCAGGAGGAGCGGCTTCGGCAGGAAGCGGCGCAGCTCCTGGCCGCGGATCAGGTACGACACGAACGTGGCGCCGAGCACCATGTTGAGCGGGTTCAGGCCGGTGACGCCGAACGCGCTGTGCGGAAACAGGTAGCTGCCTTCGATCGGCAGCATGATGATCATCAGCACCGCGCCGATGCGGAAGTCCGACAGCACGGCGAGGCAGCCGATCACGGAGAGCGCGGCGACGAGCGCCTGCAGCTCGCCCAGCGCGATGCCGATGCCCGAGGCGATGGCGAGCAGGCCCAGGCCGATGACGCCGAGCGCGAGGCCCGGCGCGCGGTCGGCCGGCAGCCGCGCGGCGGAAGCGGTCATGTTCAGGATCTCCCGAAGAGCTTGGCGAAGGCGACGGTCGAGGACGCGGCATGCGTGCCGACCGCCTGCTGCGACAAGAGGAAGCTCGCCGCCACGAGGAAGATCGTGGCGGCCAGCATCATCTTCTTGTCCGGCGGACGCTTCACCCTTAGAACGCGTTCATCAGCGTGCCGACGATGCGCGCGCTCGCGTCGGAGAGCTCCTTCACGGCACGCTCGGTGTCATCGACGCGCGTCAGGTCGCGGCGCGACACCAGCATCACGTCGCCGGCACGGAACGCCACCGCCTGCGCGTCGGCGTACTCCGTCGCCGCCGGCGTGTCGATGAGGATCACGTCGTACTCGGCCTGCGCCTTGCCGAGCAGCGCCGCGAAGCTTGCGCGCGACAGGAGCTCGAGCGGGTTCGGCGGCACCGGGCCCGCCGGCAGCACCGCCAGGCCGGTGAGGCCGGCCACCGGCGCGGCGACCGAAAGGTCCGCCCTTCCGCTCAGCACCGAGGACAGGCCGAAGCGGTCGGCGATGTTGAAGATCGCCTGCTGCCGCGGCGCGCGGAAGTCGGCGTCGATCAGCAGGGTTCTCTGCCCCAGCTGGCTGAACGAGACGGCCAGGTTGGCGGCAATGAAGCTGCGTCCTTCGCGCGGGCCGGGGCTCGCGATCACCAGCGTGCGGCGGCCGGCGCTCGGGTTGTACCAGCGGATCAGAAGCTGCGTGCGCACGGCGCGCAGCTCCTCGACCACCGGGTGGAACGGATCCCACGCCGCGACCAGCTCCTTGGACACGCCGTCGGGGCCCGCCACCAGGTACGGGAACTCGTACTGCTTGGCGAGCGCCTCGCGCAGGTCGGTGTCGGTGATGAGGTTCAGCTCGATCGCCGCCTCGCCGAAGCGCCAGCCCAGCTCGCGCTGGCGCTTGAGCACCTGCTCGGCGTCGGAGGGCGTGAGCTTGCCCTCGTCCATCAGGATCGCGCCGATGTGGCGGCCGGCGCGCGGCGCGCCCTCCAGGCGGGAGGCGCCCTCGATCGGCAATACGTTATCGGTTGGTTTGACTAGCATGGCAGTCCTCTCTCACCAGGGATGCGGAAGGGCGCGGGCAGCGCCGCGACCGGACGAAGAAAGCGGCGAATTCGGCGACGGCAGCAAGCGGCCGCCGGCGGGCGTCCAGCGCGTCAGCACGCCGAGCGCGGGCACGGCAAGGCGCGACTCGAGGTCGGTGCGCGAGCGCACGCGGCGGTCCATCATCTCGAGCATGTAGACGATGCCGGCGGCGAGCAGCAGGCCGACGACGACGGCGAGCCCCGAGATCAGGCCCACCTTCGGGAACGCCGCCTTCACCGGCTCGATCGCCGGCGTCAGCATCGCCAGGTTGGTCTGGCGCACCTTGCTGTCGACCTTCACCGCCGTGGCGCGGGAGAGCGCACCGTCATAGGTGCGCTGCGCGCTTTCCAGGTCGCGCATCAGCACCGCCATGTCGACGCGCGCTTCGCGCAGCTTGAGGATGCGGTCCTGCTGGTCCTTCAGCGCGGCCTGCAGCTCCTCCACCCGCTTGCTCGACTGCTGCACGGCATTGCCCAGGCCGGTGACGACCTTGGTGGCTTCCGTATTGAGCCGCTCCTTCAGGCTCTCCACCTCGGCCGCGGTGCGCTGGTAGTTCGGGTGATTCGGCCCGAGGATCTCGGACTGCTCCTTCAGCCGCGCCTCGGCCGCCTGCAGCGCGGACTTGACGGTGATGATGTAGCCGTTGGCGAGCACCTCGGGGAAGGCCTCGAGCGACACGCCGCCGGCGATCAGGTCCTGCGCCTGCTTGTAGCGCGTCTGCGCGTCCATGGCGGCCGCCTTCTGGCGCGAAAGCTCGCCCGAGAGCTCGGTGAGGCGCGCCATCTCGACGTCGGAGCGATCGTCGCCGACCACCCCCTTCTCCTTCTGGTACGCGGCGAGCTTGGTCTGCGCGCTGGTGACATCGGCGCGCAGCGTCTTCAGCTGCTCGTCGAACCAGCTCGCGGCTTCGCGCGACGGGCCGGTGCGAAGGTCGAGCGCCGTGTCGAGGTAGGCCTTGGCGAAGCCGTTGGCCACCGCGGCGGCCTGCTTGGGATCGGGCGACGCGTACTTGACGATCAGGATGTTGCTCGCGCCGCTGTCGACCTTCAGCTTCTCCAGCAGGTTGGCCGCGACCCACTCCTCGATCGTGCCGACGCCGCCGGTGTCGCGCTCCCACTCCTCGCGCACGCCGGGCTGCTGCGCGAGCTTGAGGTCGCGCACCACCTTGTGCGCCACCTTGCCGCTCGTGATGAGGTCCATCTGCGTGAAGATGTAGCCGGCGCGCTCGCGCGGCGACATGTGCGCCGGCGCCATCGTCTGCTCGTCGCGCGCGTCGATCAGGATGGTCGCCGTCGCTTCATAGCGCTTGGGCAGAAGCAGGGCGACGACGATCGCGGCGAAGACCGTGACGCCGAGCACCGTCAGGAACGCCTTGCGGCGCGCCTTGAGGGCTAACAGGTATTGGCTCAAATCCATGGCTGACTCCCTAGAAAAGCGATTCTTTGACGAAGATCACGTCGTCGGCCTTGACGGTGTCGATCAGGCTCGCGTCGTACTCGCGCACCTTGCCGTCCTGGCCCTTGCGGCGCAGCTTCACGCGGTTCTCGCTGCCGCGCGGGGTGATGCCGCCGCCGACGGAGATCGCCTGCATCACGGTCATGTTGTCGCTGACCGGGAAAGAGCCGGCGTGCGCCACCTCGCCGTAGATGTAGAACACCGGCGCGCGCTCGATGTAGACGGTGTCGCCGCCCTTCAGGTCGAAGTCCTTGGAGAGCGCGCTCACCTTCTGCGGCTGGCCGTCGCGGATGATCGTCACCTGCTCGGAGCCGCCGGCCGCGATGCCGCCCGCTGCCGCGATCAGGTCAGGCAGCTTGTTGTGCGCCTCCTCCAGCGGATAGCGGCCCGGCCGCACGATCAGGCCGAGCAGCGATACCTGCCGGCTGCGCACCGTGGTCAGCGCCACGCTCACCTTCGGGCTCTTGAGGAACTGGCCGTCCTTCAGCGTCTTCGTGATCTCGGCGGCCGCTTCGGCCGTCGTCAGGCCCGTCACCTTGACCGGGCCGGCGAGCGGCATGACGATCGTGCCCGCCTCCGTGATGCGGGCGTCCGTCGTCAGATCCGGCTGCTGATAGACGGTGATGTGCACCGTGTCCCCCGGCCCCAGCTTGTCCGGATTCTGCGCAAGCCCGGGGATCGCCAGCGCGCTCAGTAGAACAACCGTCAATATGCGAATCATCGTCACCTCGTTGACTTTGTCGTAAGACCTGTCTGAACTACCTTTTGAACTGCGCCACGTACTCGATCCTTGCGCTCTCCCGCAGACGCTTCACCTCGGCCGCGGCGATTTCGAGTCGCTTGCGGCCGGCGAGAAAGCGCTCGATGAGCGGCTCGGCCTCGCCCATGCCGAGAGGCGCGTCCTCGGCGTGGACCAGTTGCATCACCGTTGCTCCCGACGCGGAGCCGAACACCGCCAGCTCGCCGGGCTGCATGCGCGCGAGCTGCGGCAGGAAGGCGAGCGGCAGCTCTTCGGCGGGCTGCGTCTCCGTGGCGGCGCTGAAGCGCGCATTGCGCGCCTTCAGCCATGCCGCGATGTGGTCGAGATCCCTCGCCCGGGCAACCTCGGCGCGCAGCACGTCGGCGAGCTCGGCCGGCGCGGCGACGATCAGCTCGCGCACGCGATAGATGCGGCGCTCGGCGAATAGCGCGGGATGCGCGGCGTAGAAGGCGCGCACTTCCTCGCGCGTGGGCTTGGCGAGGGCGGCGGCCGTGCGCTCGACATAGGCCTGCGCGAGCACCTGGCGGCGCGCGTTGTCGATGCTTTCGATGACGCGCGGATCGCGCTCCAGGCCGGCTTCGACGGCCTTCTGCGCGAGGAGCTCGCGGTCGATGACCTTCTCCAGTGCCTGCGACAGGCCGGCGCCGCTATTGAGCTGGCGCGTGGAGATCTCGACGCCGTTCACGCGCGCGAGGGGCTGTGCATCGGCGCGATCGGCGGCGGCGCGATTGCAGCCGGCGAGCACCAACGCGATCGCGGCGTAGGCGAGCAGTTTCATAGGGAACGGGACAGGCGCCGGTGCGCGACCCAGCCGAAGGCGGCGAGGCCGGCGAGCAGGAGCACCCAGCGCCCGGGGCCGGGCGCGGGCGCGACGGTGAAGCGCGGCTCATCGAGCGCCGGCGCGTTGAGGGCGGCGACACGCACCTGCGGCTCGGGCGCCGCCTCTGCGAAGGAAAGGCTCGCCGGCGCGCCGCCGGCGACGGTGATGCGGTACAGATCCGCGAACGAGACCATCGACGCGTGCGGCTCGTCGGCGTGCGCGACGCCGGCACAGCCGAGCGTGCAGCAAAGGACCACCAGGTACTGAAGCTTCTTCATGAGGGCGTCTCGGCATGCTAGGGAGGGTCTGTTACGGCGCCGATCCCTCGCCCGCGCCGGGCGATGACCCGTACGGACTACCACCAAAAGAAAACGGGGCCGCAGCCCCGTTGGCGGTCGTTGAAACGCGACTTCAGGGATTGAGGATGCGCAACTCGAGCGCCTTGCCGATCGCCTGCGTGCGGTTCACGACGTTCAGCTTGCGCAGGATCTTCTGCACATGGTTCTTCACCGTGAGCGGGCTGATCTTGAGGATCGCGCCGATCTCGAAGTTCGACTTGCCGAGATAGATCCACTTCAGGATTTCCATTTCGCGCACCGTCAGCACGCTGCCGCCCGCGGCCTTGTCGCCGCTGCCTTCGGCGCGCTTGGTGAGCTGGGTGCGCACCCACGCCGCATGCAGCGTCGGCGTGAGCAGCTGCGCCAGATAGGCGTGGCGCTGGCTCGCGCTGCCGGCGCGGCAGGCGAACACGAACAGGCTCATGGCGCGCCCTTCGGTGTCGTGCACGCCGTGCACGAGGAGCTGCGGCGCGCCGAGGCGCTCGATCTCGCGCTGGAAGCCGCCGCTGCCGATGGTATTGGTGGGGCCGAGGTCCAGCACCACCGGCTGGTAGCGCCGCTCCTCCCACGCCTTGAGCAGCGCCGGCGCGACGCCCGTGTCGCGCAGGAACATGTCGCTGAAGAGGTTCGGCTCCGGCGTGGTCATCGAGAAGCCGTCGGCGCGGAAGGCCGGCGGCTTGCCCAGGCACATGGTGCAGATCAGCAGCTCGTGCCGGATCAGGCTCTGCAGCAGGCCCTGCGACCAGCTGAAGAAGTGTGCGCGCGTATGCACGCGCAGCGCCGCGTCGAGGTTGAGGACGATCGATTCGATCTGCAGGAAATCGGTGGCGGCCGAGCGCGAGTCGGTCGGCGCCTTGTCCTCGGCGCTGCCCGGCAGCATCGGCGCCGCTGCCGTGTCGGCGGAATTGATCGGCGAGGTGATCGGCGAGGTGATCGGCGAGGTGATTGCAGTGGTCATAGGGGATGCATCCTAGTCTGAGTATTAAGACCTAGTTCGAACGGCGGAGGCACGAAACGCTAGTCCGCTGAGGCTACAAACGGACTGTGCTCGCAACATCAAGGCTGAACGCGGCTGCCCTAACCTGCGGGGGCCTTGCCCGCCCGCGAATCGACCCTTCGAGCACAAAGCCGCCTGTTGCACAGCCAGCCCGGGCCGGGCGCGCTGATGCAGGCGGCGATCGATCCTGCCGTGGCCATCGCCACGCTCGGCGCGGTCGTGTGGTTCTTCGGCGGGCGCTTCGACGGCAGCTACCTGATCCTCGCGCTGATCGTCTTCGCCCTCACCTTCCCCGGCAGCCTGGCCGGCGAGGCCCCGAGCGCGGGCGAGCTGATGCTCGACATCGTCACCGGCTGGATGGCGATCGTGGCGCTGCTGATGCTGCTCGGCTGGGCATCGCGCACCCTGCCCTTCTTCGACCAGCGCGTGCTGCTCGCCTGGGCCATGGCGACGCCGGCCGCGCTCTTCGCCGCGCACCGGCTCGTGCCGCGCATCCTGCCGCGGCTGCTCGCGGCCGAAGGCCTGCAGAAGAACGCCGTCATCGCCGGCGCCAACGATCTGGGCCGGCGCCTGGCGGAAAACCTGCGCGCAAGCCCGATGCATGGCGTGCGCCTGATGGGTTACTTCGACGACCGGGACGCCAGCCGCATCAGCGAGAAGGTGCTCGGCTCGCTCGGCGCGCTGCCCGACTATGTGCGCTCGCACAACATCGAGGCCATCTACATCGCGCTGCCGATGGCTTCGCAGCCGCGCATCCTGAAGCTGCTCGAGGAGCTGCGCGACACCACGGCGTCGATCTACTTCGTGCCGGACATCTTCGTCTTCGACCTGATCCAGGCGCGCGTCGACACGATCGGCGACCTGCCCGTGGTGGCGGTGTGCGAGACGCCGTTCTACGGCTTCAACGGCCTCGTCAAGCGCGTGAGCGACTATGTGCTCGCCAGCCTCGCCCTGCTCGTGCTGGCGCCGGTGATGATCGCCATCGCCATCGGCGTCAAGCTCTCCTCGCCCGGCCCGATCCTGTTCAAGCAGCGCCGCTACGGCGTCGACGGCCGCAAGATCATGGTCTACAAGTTCCGCAGCATGACGGTTGCCGAGGACGGCGACGTGGTGAAACAGGCGACCCGCAACGACAGCCGCGTGACCAAGCTCGGCGCGTTCCTGCGCCGCACGTCGCTCGACGAGCTGCCGCAGTTCATCAACGTGCTGCAGGGCCGCATGAGCGTCATCGGCCCGCGCCCCCACGCCGTCGCGCACAACGAGCTCTACCGCAAGCTGATCCGCGGCTACATGATCCGGCACAAGGTGCGCCCGGGCATCACCGGCTTCGCGCAGGTGAACGGCTACCGCGGCGAGACCGAGACGGTGGAGAAGATGAAGGCGCGCATCGAGTACGACCTCGCCTACCTGCGCAACTGGTCGCTGCTGCTCGACCTGCAGATCCTGCTGAAGACCGTCGTGGTCGTGCTGAAGAAGCAGAATGCCTACTGATCGCTTCGTCTGCCTCGCCGCCGGCGTCGGCCTGATGCTCGCGCTGCTCTTCGTCGGCTCGCACCGCATCCCGCCGGGCTGGGACAAGGTCGCGCACGTCCTCTCCTTCGGCCTCATCACGGCGCTGCTCTGGCGCGGCACCGCCGGGCGCGCGCCGCTCGCGCTGCTGCTGTGCGTGATCGCCTTCGGCGCGCTCGACGAGCTGCACCAGCGCTTCATGCCGGGGCGCAGCGCCGAGCTCGCCGACTTCATCGCCGACGCGGCCGCCGCCGTGGGCGTCGCCGCCGCGCTCTTCATCCGAGGAAAAACCCTATGTGCGGAATCGTCGCAGCCATAGCCCGTCGCAACGTCGTGCCGATCCTGCTCGAGGGCCTGAAGCGCCTCGAGTACCGCGGCTATGACTCCGCCGGCGTGGCCGTCATCAACGGCACCATGCAGCGGCTGCGCAGCTGTGGCCGTGTTGCTCAGCTGGAGAAATTGGCCGAGGAGCGGGCGCTGAACGGCCCGATCGGCATCGGCCATACGCGCTGGGCGACGCACGGCGTGCCTTCCGAGCGCAACGCCCATCCGCACGTCAGCGGCGGCGTGTCGGTCGTGCACAACGGCATCATCGAGAACCATGACGCGATGCGCGCGCGGCTGCGCGGCCTCGGCTACGAGTTCTGCTCCGACACCGACACCGAGGTGATCGCGCACCTGGTGCACTGCCATTTCAAGACGGAAAGAAATCTCCTTGGCGCGGTGCGCGCCGCAACCCGGGAGCTGGTCGGCGCCTACGCCATCGCGGTGATCGCGATGGACGATCCGCAGCGCATGGTCGTCTCGCGCATGGGCGCGCCGCTGCTGCTCGGCCTGGGCGACGGCGAGAACTTCGCCGCCTCCGATACGGCGGCGCTGCTGCAGGTCACGCGCCGCATGATCTATCTGGAGGAAGGCGACTGCGCCGAGGTCAGCCGGCAGAAGGTGCACATCGTCGATGCGCGCGGCCACGTCGTCGAGCGGCCCCTGCACGTGAGCCAGCTCGCCGCCGACGCGATCGAGCTCGGCAGCTACCGGCATTACATGCAGAAGGAGATCTTCGAGCAGCCGGCGGCGGTCGCCGCGACCCTCGAGCAGATCACGGCGGCGACCAGCGTGGTGCCGCAGGTGTTCGGCGCGCACGCCGAGGCGGTATTCGCGCAGACCGATGCCTGTCTGATCCTCGCCTGCGGCACGAGCTATCACGCGGGCGTCGTCGCGCGCTACTGGATCGAGGGCCTGGCCGGCATCCCCTGCAACGTCGAGATCGCGAGCGAATACCGCTATCGGGACTCGGTCCCCAACGAGCGCGCGCTGGTGGTGGTGATCTCGCAGTCGGGCGAGACGGCGGATACGATCGCCGCGCTTCATCATGCACGCGCGCTCGGCCAGCGCAATTCGCTCGCCATCTGCAACGTGCCCGAATCGGCGCTCATCCGAAACAGCACGCTGAGATTCCTCACCCGCGCCGGCCCCGAGATCGGCGTTGCGTCGACCAAGGCGTTTACCGCCCAGCTCGCTTCGCTCTTCGTGCTGGCGATGGTGCTCGCCAAGCAGAGGAACAGATTGTCCAGGGAAAAGGAAGTGCAGCTGCTCGAGGCGCTGCGGCGCCTGCCGATGTGGCTGTCGAACGCGCTTCGCCTGGAGCCGGAGATGGCGCACTGGGCGGCGAAGTTCGCGCGCTGCGAGCACGCCCTCTTCCTTGGCCGCGGCGTGCACTACCCGATCGCCATGGAAGGCGCGCTCAAGCTGAAGGAGATCTCCTACATCCATGCCGAGGCGTACGCGGCGGGAGAGCTGAAGCACGGGCCGCTCGCGCTGGTCGACCGCAACATGCCGGTGGTGGCGATTGCGCCGCGCGATGCGCTGCTCGACAAGCTCAAGTCGAACCTGCAGGAAGTGCGCGCACGCGGCGGCGAGCTCTATGTACTGGCCAACCAGGAGGCCGCGCTCGCGAGCGGCGAAGGCATCCACGTGGTGCCGATGCACGACGATCCGGGCCTTCTCGCGCCCATCGTGAACACCGTGCCGTTGCAGCTGCTCGCCTACCACGCCGCCCTCGACCGGGGCAACGACGTGGACAAGCCGCGCAACCTCGCGAAGTCCGTGACCGTCGAGTAATTGGTGACAGTCACCAATTAGGCAGGCGTCGGGCCGTCGCCCCCGCGGAAGCGGGGGCCCAGGTTGTTTCGGGGAAAGCATGGGTTCCCGCCTTGGCGGGAACGAAAGGGCTAGGCGGCGATGTTGGCCGTCTGCAGGTCGGGCTTGAAGCGGTAGCCGGTCCCGCGCACCGTCTCGATCAGCTTGTCGTGGCCCGTGGGCGCGAGCGCCTGACGCAGGCGCCGGATGTGCACGTCGACCGTGCGCTCCTCGACGAAGACGTGCTCGCCCCACACCTCGTCCAGCAGGCGCGCGCGCGAGAAGACGCGGCCGGGGTGGGTCATGAAGAAGTGCAGCAGCCGCAGCTCGGTGGTCCACAGGTCGATCGGCTTCTCGCCGGCGGTCACCTGGTGCGCGGCCGGATCGATGCGCAGGCCAGCGATCTCGACCACGTCATCGGCGAGCTGCGGTGCCCTTCTCCTCATCACCGCCTTGATGCGCGCCAGCAGCTCGCGGGCGGAGAACGGCTTGGTCACGTAGTCGTCGGCGCCGGACTCGAGCGCCGTCACCTTGTCCTGCTCCTCCGCGCGCGCGCTGAGGAGCACGATGGAGATATCCTTGGTGCGCTGGTCGCCGCGCAGCCGGCGCGCGAAGGTCAGCCCCGGCACGCCCGGCAGCACCCAGTCGAGCAGCACCAGGTCCGGCCGCGACTCGCGCACCAGCGCCTCCGCCTGCGGCACGTCGCCGGCGGTCATGACGCGATACCCGGCGCGCTGCAGGTTGGCGGCGAGAAGATCCCGGATCGCTGTTTCGTCTTCGACTACTAGGATGGAACCGCCCATGGCGTCTCCTGAATGTTGTTAGAAGGCGCTGTGATCCTAGGGAAAGGTCCGAACGCGGCATATCGCCGGCCCCTTATTTAACAGTCGTGTCATATTGGCGTCATGTCGTTGGATACCGACAGGGGCCGTCCGGCGACCCCCGGCCGGGCTGCCGCTAAGCCTTTGACTGCTATGCGAGAGGCGGCACGGCGCTTGCGCACAACGACGGCGTCATGACCCGTCACCTGAAGCGCAGGCTGCTCGAGCGCGCGGCAGAAATCGTCGGCGATCGCGAAGAGCTCGGCTTCCTGCTCGACATCGACCGGCACGCGCTCGAGCTGTTTCTTTGCGGCCGCGCCACGCTGCCGCAGCGCGTGTTCCTCGCTGCGATGGAGCTCGTCCTTCAGGACGACGTGGCGCGCGCGGCGCAGGACCGCAGGCGCAGCCCGCGCGAGCCGCAGCCGCTGCGCGTGGCCGTGTGATCGCGACGCCAAGCGGACCACGCTTTGTTGCGCGACGCGAGCCGCAGCTAGGCGTTCCGGCCTTCGCCTGAGTGGCGGATTGCCCGCGCGCCCCCGTACCGCGAAGATGCGCCTGCGGTCCGCTAGCCGCTCACTGTGTAGTTCTCTGCAAGCTGCCATCGCGAAATGCTTGACGCCGGAATAGCCGTTGCATCAGTCGTGCGCATGCCCAAGGCTCATCCGGCGCGGCGCTCGGTCGTCTACCACATCATGCTGTCGGGCCGGCGCCACGTGGCCGCGGCATCGACCCTCATCCTGGACGGCCCGCGCGTGGCCGTGCAGCTCGACCCCGAGATCGTCGGCCGCGCGGACGTGTTCCTCGAGATCGACCCGAAGAAGCTGCGTCCGCTCGACGAGGAAGGCTGGGTCTACGGCTATCCGGAGCTCGTCGATCGCCGCCGGCCGCAGCCGCGCCGCACGAGGCATCTCGCGCGCGAAGGGCTGCGTCCGCGCGGCCTGGGGCGGCGTGCGAGCGACAAGGACCTGCGCCGCCAGGGCTGACGTCCGCCGGGGCGGGCGTCAGGTCGGCGTGGCGGGGGAGCTGCCGTCGATCGTCGTCTCGGCGCCGGGCAGGGAAGGCGGCACGAGGCGCAGCGGCTCGAGCAGGCCGAGCAGCACCGCGGTATCGAAGGGCTTCTGCAGGAAGTGATTGAAGCCCGCCAGCTCGGCCAGCATCTTGTCCGTCTGGCCGACCCAACGGCCGGAGATGGCGATGAGCAGAGGCGTCCTCTGGCCGAAGATGTCGCGCAGCTCGCGCGCCACCGAATAGCCGGACAGTCCCGGCATGTCGATGTCGAGGATCACGGCGTCCGGGCGATCCTTCTTCACTTGGGCAATGACGTCGCTGCCCTTGTAGGTGCCGTAGACGCTGTGGCCTTCGTCCCAGAGGATTTCCGTCAGCGTGACCACGGTATCGCGCTCGTCGTCGGCAACGACGAGCCGCAACGCGCGACGAAAGCTGGGAGCCGCAGACATGGGGATCACGTTTATAGGCGTTCGTGTATGACGGCGCTAGCACGCCTTCGTTCGGCGTGAGCAGTTTTTAACGCTCGCCCATGGCGTGCGTGTCGAGCGCGAAGCGTACCAGGGCGATCACGAGCGCAATTACCAGCGGCCCAAGAAAAACCCCGATCGGTCCGAATGCCGCGACGCCGCCGAGCACGCCGAGGAAAACGGTCAGCGTGCCGATGTCGGCGCGCCCCGAGACGAGGAGCGGCCGCAGCACATTGTCGATGAGGACGACGAAGGTGCCC
>DATDCR010000180.1:0-18396 GCA_036524215.1 Burkholderiales bacterium | reverse complement strand
GATGGCTCGTATCGCCTGGAGTTCACGTTCAAGCTCGAGCCCGGTGAGGCGCGCCGCCCCAAGCCACCGATCACGGGCAAAGCGTCCGCCGCACCGTGAACGTGAAGCGGATCGCCGGGGCACTGGGCGCCGAGATCACCGGCATCGATCTGCGCTCGCTGACCGATGCGCAGGTCAAGGAGATTCGCGCGGCGTGGCTCGAGCACCTGGTGCTCTTCTTTCGCGACCAGCCGCTCTCGCCGCCGGAGTACATGGCCTTCGCCAGGCGCATCGGCGAGCCGATCGAATATCCCTTCGTGAAGGGCATTCCCGGCTACCCGGAGATCATCGAGGTGAAGAAGCTCGAGCACGAGACGGTGAACTTCGGCGGCGTCTGGCATTCCGACACGGCCTATCTCGAGCAGCCGCCGATGGCCTCGATGCTGCTTGCGCGCGAGATTCCCCCGCACGGCGGCGACACGCTCTTCGCCAACATGTACCTGGCGTACGAAACGCTGTCCGACGGCCTGAAGCGCCTGCTCGAGCCGCTCGTGGCGGTGAACTCGTCGGCCAAAGCGGACGTCACGCGCACGCGCGAAGAGCGGCTGAAGACCGATGCGCGCGACGGGGCGGGGAAGGAGCTCGTCGCCGAGCACCCGGTGGTCCGAACGCATCCCGAGACCGGCCGCAAGGCGCTGTACGTGAACGTCGCGCACACGGTCCGCTTTCGCGACATGACGGAGAAGGAGAGCGCGCCGCTGCTCGAGTACCTGTTCCAGCAGCAGATCCGGCCGGAGCTCACCTGCCGCTTCGCCTGGCAGGTCGGCTCGCTCGCGCTGTGGGACAACCGCTGCGCGCAGCACAACCCGGTGAACGACTACCACGGCTACAGGCGCCTCATGCACCGGATCACGTTGGCTGGAGACCGGCCGAGGTGATCGCGGATCCGCTTCTGCTCGACTTGCCGGCGCGCATCGAGACCCGGCGCCTGCTCTTGCGCCCGCCGCACGCCGGCGATGGCGGCGTGCTGCACGAGGCCATCGTCGAATCGCTCACCGAGCTGCGGCGCTTCCTGGCCTCGCTCCCGTGGGTGGCGTGCGAGCAGACGGTCGAGTCCGCGGAAGCCTATTGCCGCACCTCTGAAGCCAACTTCCTGACGAGAAAGGACATGCCGTTCCTTGTGTTCGAGCGCGCATCGGGCCAGCTAGTCGGCGCTTCGGGCCTTCACCGTCCCGTGTGGGCGACGCCGAAACTGGAAGTCGGTTACTGGTGCCGTAGCTCGCGCAGCGGCAAGGGCTTCATCACTGAAGCGGTCAATGCGCTCGTTGAATATGCGTTCAGGCACATCGCAGCGGTGCGCATCGAGCTGATCACGGACGAGGCGAACGCCGCTTCGCGGCGGCTGGCCGAGCGCTGCGGCTTCACGCTCGAGGGCATCCTGCGCCACGAGCGACGCTCGCCCGACGATTCGCTGCGCAACACCTGCATTTACGCCCGCCTGCCGTGAGCTTCGCCGTCCGGCCGCTCGCGCGCGAGGACCAGGCCCAGCTCTGGAATTGGCTGCACGTCTCGCTGTGGGATCCGCCGCCGGCCGGCTTGCGGCCGCGCGCCGTCCTCGAGCATCCGGCCGTGCGCATCTACGCGGAGGAATGGGGCAGGGCGACCGACCTGGGCCGCGTCGCGGTGGTCGATGGAATCGATGCCGGCGCCTGCTGGATGCGGCTGATGCCGGAGGGCGTCGGGCTCGCCTCCATCGACGACGCCACGCCGCAGCTCGGCATCGCGCTGCTGCCGCAATTCCAGCGCAAGGGCTACGGCCGGCGGCTGATGCAGGCGGCGCTGGCGGCGGCGCGCGCCGCAGGGTATGCGCGGGTTTCGCTTACCGTACATCCGCAGAATCCGGCCGTCCGGCTATACGAGTCCTGCGGCTTCGAGAAGCGGGGCGTGCGCAACACTTATCATCTGATGGTCGCGGCGCTCGGCATTTAGCGGTACCGTCGCGCGAGATCGAGCAATCACGCCAGGGAGGCGTCATGGACGAGAAAATCTTCAACTACGCGATGGCATGGGGACCCAAGGCGCTGGTCGCCGTCCTGATGCTGGCGGCAGGCTATTTCGTCGGCGGCTGGGCGGCCCGCATGGCGAGCCGCAACCTGCAGCGCTACGAGCTCGAGCCGCCGATCCGGCAGCTGGTCGAGAACCTCACTCGCCTCCTCGTGCTCGGCCTGTTCGCCATCATGGCGTTGCAGAACCTCGGCGTCGAGCTGATGCCGCTGATCGCCGGCCTCGGCGTCGCCGGCGCGGCCATCGCCCTCGCCTTGCAGGGCGTGCTGGGCAACATGGCGGCCGGGCTGACCATCATCTTCTCGAAGCCGTTCCGCGTCGGCGACTTCATCTCGATCGTCGGCGTTTACGGAGAAGTGCTCGACATCCGGCTCTCGAGCACCACGCTCGGCCACGCCGATCTTTCGCGCGTCGTCATCCCGAACCGCAAGATCGTCGGCGAGATCCTGCACAACTACGGCCGCGTGCGGCAGCTCGCCATCGAAGTGAGCGTGCCGGTCGACAGCGACGTGGAAGAAGCGCTGGAAATCGCGCGCTCGGTCCTGCGCGCAAACCCGCGCGTGCTGAAGGACCCGGCGGCGGGCGTCGGCATCGCGAAGATCGCCGATACCGGCGTCACCCTGAGCATCGCGCCGTGGGTCTCGGTCGCCGACTACGGCGCGGCCGGCGGCGAGATCAACCAGGCGATCCTCGCGGCGTATCGCAACCGCAAGATGCTGCGGCCGGCGAGCGCCTACGTCGCGCTGGCGGGCGAGCGGCTCGCCGTGCGCTAGCCTCGCGTCAGGATGCGGTCGAGGTGGTCGAGGTCGTTGACCACCCGCCATTCCGAAGCGCCGGCCTTCTCGACCCGATCCTTCCATTCGTCGAGCCGGCCGAGGTAGCGGCGCGGATCGACGTTGTCGGTGTTGAGCTTGACGACGTTGACCGCGATGATGCGGATGTCCTTCAGGCTGATCGGGAAGCTGCGTACCGTGACCTTGTCGAGCTCCTCCTGCATGTCGGAGAAGATGATGATGGTCTTCCCACCGGCGCCGCCCTCGTTCAGGAATTCCGCGCCCTGGATCAGGCCGCCGGTGATGTCCGTGTAGCGGCTGCCGCTCACGTTGCGGAACGCCGCATCGATCTTGTCGTGGAAGGCGCGCTTCTGCGCGTTCGCCTGCGACGGGCGCGCATCGAAGGTGGCCTTGGCGATGATGTCCTTCTCGCTGAAGCTGCGGCTCTGCACGCGCGCCACGGCGAGCGAATCGCCCGGTTGCAGCGTGCCGAGCAGGTAGTTGATGATGAGCAGGGCCTTTGCGGCTTCGCGCGCGTAGGTGCCGGACGTGTCGACCAGCATGTACACCGCCTGCCGGTGGCTGCGCGGGTCGGCGCAGCCGCCCGCGGCGAGCGCGAGCGTCGAAACGAGGAAGCGTCGTCGGTCCATGGCGTCCTCCTTAGGCGTGCGTGCGCTCGGCGTCTTCGATCGGGACTTCGGCCGGCCGCGCCAGGCGGCGCGACCCGGTGACCAGGCGCTCGGCGAGAAGCGGCAGCACGATCAGCACGTCGTAGAAGTGGATCAGCAGTCGGCTCATCTGTCGCACCACCTGGCTTGCGATGCGCAGCAGCAGCGCTAAGGTGCGCACCAGCGCCATCAGCAGCACGCCGGCGACGGTGCGCGCGGAGTGGATCAGCGACTCGAGCGGGATCGCGATGAAGGCGAGCGCAAAGGGCAGGATGAAGCCGAGCAGCATCTGGCCGGCGGTGGGAATGCGGCCCACCCAGCCGTCCGTCGGGCCGGCCTGCACGGTGGCAAGCGACTGCAGCAGCGCCTGCTTGTCGGCGATGAGCATGTCGCGCATCAGCGCCAGCGCGGCTTCGACACCCGCGAGGGTGACGAGCAGGGTCAGCGCGATCCACAGCATGCGGCGCCGCAGGACCTCGTTCAGAGTGGCGATCGCCGGGAAGAGGTGCGTGACGCGCATCGCCTCGAGCAGGAACAGGCCCATCGACGCCTCGACGAAGATGATCACCAGCGCGGCCACCTCGGAGGTGCGCAGCGAGCTGGTGATGTAGTCGCCGGCGCCGACCATCTCCGACATCGGCAGCGCGATCAGCTTGAAGTTGATGAACGCCCCGCCGGCCGCGACCGTCATGACCAGCAGCGCGATGGCGAACTGGGTGAAGGCCGAGACGGTGAGCGCGTGCTGCGCCTTGTCGGTGGCGGCATTGATCTGCTCGTACCGGGCCATGTGCGCGTCGACCGTGCCGACGCTCGACTGCAGGCTGGCGAGGTTCTTCTCGACCTGCGCCAGGTTCTTGTCGACCGAGCGCCAGAACGGCATGAAGCCTTCCAGGATCCGGTGGCGCGTCTCGTAGGCCTTGCGGTACTCGGCCAGCGCCTTGTCGTGAATCGAGGTGATCGAGCGCTTGATCTCGTCGAGCACCCGCACCACCAGCTCGCTGCCGGTCGACTTGACGCCGGCGATGGCGGCCACCGCGTCGGCCCAGTCCGGGGACGCCGGCGGCACCTCGCCGCACTTCTTGTAGTCTTCCTCGATCCTCGTGATCTCGTCGAGGAGCTTCCTCTGCAGGGTCGGATAGCCTTGCAGGTCGCGCGTCACGAGGGCGCTGAGGCGCTGGAATTCACGCTCGATGCGTTGCCCGACCTCATGGCGCCCATGTGCCAGCAGCACCGCCTTGTTGCGGTTGTCGATTTCGACCGCCGCGGCGCAGAGCGAGCGCGCGGCCAGGCGCAGGGGTCCGCCGATGCCCTGGCCGAGCGAGCCGATCAGGTCGTGCATCGGCCGGCGCGCGGCGTACAGGAAAGCCGTGGCGAACACGAACAGAACGAGCACCGACAGCAACGCGTTGTCCGGCCACAGCAGCCAGGATTGAAAGCTCATGGAACCTCCTCCGTTTCTTTCTGGTTGCAAGCTAGATCAGAACCGGAAAGCGCGCGTCACAACTTTTTGCGTTTGAGGAACTACGTCTTCGCGCGCGCGAGGAAAATGTCCTAACTGTTGGCGAATCGCGACTTCGGGAGCAGGCCATGCCGCGCCTTGCGCATATTTTTCTGTTGTCGGTCTTCGTTCCGTTCGGCTGCCTTGCCGAGTGCGCCGCGCCGCCGGTGCGCAGCGCGCAGCAGGCGATCTGCTATGCGGTGGCGTACGGGAACAAGAATGGCATTGCCGACGCCGGCTCGCTCAGCAAGCGCGCGACGAAGGGCGCCAAGGTGTGGACGGTGCGGTTTCTCAAGAAGCGCTCCGCCGAGGGCCACCGCGGCGGCTGGGAGGTCGACGTCGACGCCGCCTCCGGCACGGTGGTGCGCTTCTCGGCGCGGAAGTAAGGCTGCGGCTGGGCTAGCCGCGCGCGATCGATTCGCACCTTGCCGCGCTGCGCGCGTGGCGCTCCCGCATGCCTTCGAACAGCTTGCGCACCTGCGCATCGCTGATGCGCGGTAGCGCCTGCTCGAACTCGCGCATCGCCCAGCGCAGTCCCTTGACGAGGAACGCGATGCGCTCGCGGCCGCCTTTGACGGCGACGGCTTTGGCGTAGAACTCGCCGGTGGCGTGGCTGTAGTCGCGGCCGCGGCGCTTGAGCTGCTCGCCGATCAGCGAGCAGTTGTGCGCTTCGTCCTCGTGCACCTTGCGCAGCACCGACCATTCCGCGCCATGGCGCGGCCAGTCGTCCATGAAGACGACCAGCGCCTTCGCCCCCGCGCGCTCGGCCTCGAGCATGCGGTTGAGGAAGTCGTCGAGCTCGGGCTCAGTGAAGGTGGACGTACTCGTATTCCACGGGGAGATTGTTGATTCCGCGCTCGGGCGGCGCGATCCAGGCGGCCATCTTGCCCGGCTCGGCGACCTTTTTCATCAGCGACTGGATGAACGCCTGGTCGGCGGCGGAGGGGATCCACGAGTACAGGTTCTTCTCGTACTCCTCGCGCGAGATGAGCTGGCCCTGCGGGTTCACCGGCAGGCCGGCCCACGGGCCGATCGAGCGGCGGAAGCGCGAAGTCGGCAGCGACAGGCGCAAGCCATGGCCCGCGCGCTCGATCTGGCGATTCCAGCGCTTGAGGCCGATCTCGCAGTCGCGCAGGTACGACTCGCGCATCACCTCGTTCAGCGCGTTGAGCATCGGCACCTCTTCGTCGCCGTCGGGCATCAGGAGCTTGATGGTCTTGTCGCGAAGCACGTGGTCCTCGTAGGTCGTCTCGTCCGGCCGGCCCTTCATGCCGCTCGCGAAGTTGCCGGCCGAGTTGGAGGAGATCTCCGAGCCGAAGAGGTCTAGGGAGCTCGAGCACCAGTAGTTGAGGTAGCGCTGCACCGTCGGCAGGTCGATCGCGCCGTGCGCGCGGATGCGCGCCGGGTCGTCCGTGCCGAGCTCCTTCATCACCTCGAGCGTGCGCTTGACGACGCGGCTGATGCCGGTCTCGCCGACGAACATGTGGTGCGCTTCCTCGGTGAGCATGAAGCGGCAGGTGCGCGACAGCGGATCGAACGCGCTCTCGGCGAAGCTCTTCAGCTGGTACTTGCCGTCGCGGTCGGTGAAGTAGGTGAAGCAGAAGAAGGAGAGCCAGTCGCGCATCGGCTCGTTGAAGGTGGTCAGGATGCGCGGCTTGTCTGCATCGCCGGAGTGGCGCGCGAGCAGCTCTTCGGCCTCCTCGCGGCCGTCGCGGCCGAAGTAGGCATGCAGCAGGTACACCATCGCCCACAGGTGGCGGCCTTCCTCGACGTTCACCTGGAAGAGGTTGCGCAGGTCGTAGAGCGACGGGCAGGTATGGCCGAGCTTCCTTTGCTGCTCGACCGACGCCGGCTCGGTGTCGCCCTGCGTCACGATCAGGCGGCGCAGCGTCGAGCGGTATTCGCCCGGCACCTGCTGCCACACGGGCTGGCCCATCTGGTCGCCGAAGCCGATCTTGCGATCGGGCACCGCGTCGGCGAGGAAGATGCCCCAGCGGTAGTCCGGCATGTGCACGCTTCCGTACTGCGCCCAGCCCTGCGCATCGACCGAGACCGCGGTGCGCAGGTAGACCTCGGCCGATTCGAAGTCGCTCGGCCCCATCTCGTGCCACCACTGCAGGAAGTGCGGCTGCCAGTGCTCGAGCGCGCGCTGCAGGGTGCGGTCGTTCTGCAGGTTGACGTTGTTGGGGATTTTCTCTGCGTAATCGATGCTGCTCATGGAATGGCCTGTCTAGAAATAAATAGGGTCAGATGAACATTAGGGCCAGGAAATGTTGATCTGACCCCGATTAACGGTTAAACGCGTTCCCAGTTGAATTTCGGTTTGGCGCCGCTGCCGTAGACCTTCAGCGCCCCTTGCTCGCCGATCGCGTTCGGCCGGTTGAAGATCCAGTTCTGCCAGGCGGTGAGCCGGCCGAACACGCGCGTCGGCATGGTCTCCGGCCCGGTGAAGCGCAGGCTCGCTTCCATCCCGGTGAGGGCATCGGGCGAGAGGCTCGCGCGCTCCTCGATGGCGAGGCGGATCTCGTCGTCCCAGTCGATGTCGTCCGGCGTGGAGGTGACGAGCCCCAGCTCCCTTGCCCGTGGCGCATCCAGCAATTCATTGCGCGGCACCTCGGGCGTATCGCCGCAGAAGCGCGCGGCGAGGCGCGAAAGCCCGTTCGCCATCGGATAGGTGCCGAAGTTGAGGTGCGAAAGGCCGATCTTCGGGCCCGCCGCGTCGAGCATGAAGCTGCGGTCGGCGGCGAGCGCGAGCTCCATCAGCGTGCCGGCGAAGCAGGAGCCTTCCTCGATCACCGCGAAGATCGAGCGCGACGATACGTCGAGGCGCGAGAACGTGCGCCGCAGGTAGCCGATCGTCTCGCGCACGAACCACTCGTCGGTCGTGGCGTTCAGGAAGCCGTCGAGCTTCAGCACCGCCTCCGGGTCGCCGCGCGTCTTGAGGATCCACAGGCCGACGTCGAGATGGTTGTGGCGCAGGTCGAGGATGGCGCGGTCGAGCTCGCGCGCGAGGCGCAGCGGATACCAGTCGGCGGTCTTCTCGCCTTCCAGCTTCATCGGCGGGCCCTCGATGGTGAGGGTGGCGGTGCGCCGCTCCTTCTCGATCTGCACGTGGACGATGCGGCTCTCGCCGAGCGGCGTGAGCTTCACGCCGAGCGCGCTTTGACGGTTGGAGCCGATGGCGAGCATCAGCGCGCGCTTCTTCACCAGCTCGTCGAACTGCTGCGGTTTCGCGAACTGGTCGATCAGCCGCCACTCCTTGGCGCGGTCGGCGCGCACGCCTTCGGCCCGGGTGCAGAACAGGTCGGCGAGGTCTCTCCTGACTTTCCTCTTGTCCACCAGGCGGGTCAGGCCGCCGGTGCCCGGCAGCACGCCGAGCAGCGGCACCTCGGGCAGCGAGACCGTGGAGGAACGATCGTCCACCATCACGATCTCGTCGCAGGCGAGGGCGAGCTCGTAGCCGCCGCCCGCGCAGGTGCCGTTCAGGGCGGCGAGGAACTTGAGGCCCGAATGCCGGCTCGAGTCCTCGATGCCGTTCCTCGTCTCGTTGGTGAACTTGCAGAAGTTCACCTTCCACGCGTGGCTCGAGGTGCCGAGCATGTAGATGTTGGCGCCCGAGCAGAACATGCGGCTCTTGCCGCTCGTCACGACGACCGTCTTCACCTCGGGATGCTCGAAGCGGATGCGGTTCAGCGCGTCGTGCAGCTCGATGTCGACGCCCAGGTCGTAGCTGTTGAGCTTGAGCTTGTAGCCGGGCGCGATGCCCTTGTCCTCCGCCACGTCGAGCGCGAGGGTGGCGATCGCGCCGTCGAAGGAGAGCTTCCAGTGGTTGTAGCGCTCGGGATGCGTTTCGAAGCTGACTGGGTTCATGCGAGGGCTTTCCGCAGTTCGGCGAGGCTTTCGCGCACCGTCCTGCCTGAAGTGTTGACCACGCTCTCGGCACGCCCGTAAAGGCGGTCGCGGTCGGTGAGAAGCTTGCGCACCTCGTCGAGCGCCGCGGTGCGGCCCTTGAACGGGCGCATGTCGCCTTGCGCGACGACACGCGCCATGTGGTCCTCGGGCGAGGCCTTGAGCCAGATGCAGCGGCAGCGGCTGAGCAGCAGCTCGAGCGTGCCGGGATCGGTGACCAGGCCGCCGCCGGCCGCGATCACCGCGCGGCCGCCGCGATGCTTGAGCTCGGCGAGCACGCGCTCGAGGGCGCGCCGCTCGAAGCGGCGGAAGGCATCCTGGCCATACATGCCGAACACCTCGCCGAGCGCGGCGCCGGCTTCCTTCTCCACCTCGCGGTCGAGCTCGATGAACGGCACATGGATCGCGTGCGCGAGCTTCGCGCCGAGGGTCGACTTGCCCGCGCCGCGCAGGCCGAGCAGGGCGATCGGCTTTTCCTCGCTCTCTTCTTCGCGCACCAGGTGCTCGACCGGCGCGCCCATGGCGCGCGCCACCTTGCGCAGCAGCAGCACCGACATGTTTCCCTGGCCGGCTTCGAGCTGCGCGAGATAGCGCTCGGAGACGCCCGAGGCGGCGGCGAGCGCCTTGCGGCTCATGCCGTGCTGGTTGCGCCACGCGCGCACGCGCGTGCCGAGCTGGGCGAGAAAGGCGGCATCCTGCTGCCGGGCGTCCAAGGGAGCATTCATGTCTGGGTCTGAGAGCGCTATGAACTATACTGCTTGACCCGGATTTTAGGATGCAATATATTTTCCCGTCAATGGCATTGAAGATCACCATCCTCGTCGGCACGATGACGGGTACGGCGCAGCTTTGCGCGCAGGAGATGGAGCTCGTGCTCGACGACGGCGAGACGCAGGTCGAGGCGCTCCTCATGGACCAGCTCGACAGCTCGGTCTTTCAGCGCGAGGGCGCGTTCCTGATCTGCACCTCCACGTACGGTCAGGGCGACGTGCCCGACAATGCGCGCGCCCTGTACGAAGACCTGCAGAAGAAGCGGCCGGACCTGTCGAAGGTTCGCTACGGCATCTTCGGCCTGGGCGATCGCACCTACGCCGAGACCTTCAACTACGGCGGGAAGCGATTCGACGACATCCTGACTGAGCTCGGCGCGACACGCATCGGCGAGCGGCACAAGCACGACGCGTCAAGCGGCGTGATGCCCGAAGAAACCGCGGTGCAGTGGTGCCAGGATTGGGTTTCCAAGCTGCAGGAGGGGAACAGAGCAGCCGCCTAGCGTTCCAAGCAGGATGCGCCTCCTGAAGTGGACCGCCGTCGCCGTGCTGGTGCTGGTCACCGCGCTCGCGCTGTTCGTCGCGTTCGGACTGAACACGCTGCGCGGGCCGATCACGCGCGCCGTCACCAACGCCACCGGGCGCGAGCTTCTCATCGAGGGCGACCTGAAGCCGGTCTGGTCCTGGGTGCATCCGCGGTTTCGCGCCGAAAGGGTGAGCTACGCGAACCCGGACTGGGCCTCCGAGGACTGGATGTTCCGCGCCGACGCGGTCGAGGCGAGCGTCGAGCTCGCGCCGCTGCTCATCGGCCGGGTGGTCCTGCCGGAGGTGCATCTCGCGCGGCCCAACATCGATCTCGAGATCGACGAGGAGGGCCGCAAGAACTGGCTGCTCGAGCGCGACCAGAAGAAGGAAGGCGGCTCGCGCGTTTCGATCGTCGCCCTTACCTTCGACCATGCGCGCCTTCGCTTCGACGATGCGATCCGCGAGATCTCCCTCGAAACGGCGCTGTCCACGCAGGGCGACGGTGTGGCATTCAAGTCGAAGGGCATCTATCACGGCCTGCCGGCGAGCGCCGAAGGCAAGGGCGGCCAGGTGCTCGGCTTGAAGGACGCGGGCACGCCGTACCCGCTCGAGGCGGTCGCGAAGGTGGGCGACACGAAGCTGAAGGCCAAAGGCACGGTGACCAACGTGGCGCAGCTCTCCGCGCTCGACCTAGCCATCGAGGTCAGCGGCAACACGATGTCGGAGCTCTACGACGTGATCGGCATCGCGTTTCCGGAAACCACGCCGTACACCACGCGCGGACACCTGGTGCGCGGCGACCACATGATGCGCTACGAGAAATTCCGCGGCACGGTGGGCGAAAGCGATCTCGCCGGCACGCTGCATTTCGAGCTCGGCGGCAAGCGGCCCTTCATGCGCGGCGAGCTCGAATCGAAGACGCTCAACCTCGCTGACCTCGGCCCGCTCGTCGGCACCGACCAGCCGAAGGAATCCGGCGTCCTGCCCGACATGCCGTTCGACTCGGACCGCTGGGACTCCATCGACGCCGACGTGAAGATCAAGGCCGGCAGCATCAAGCGGCCGAAGCAGCTGCCGCTCGAGAACCTCGCCACGCGCATCCAGATGCGCGACAAGGTGCTGAGCCTCGATCCGCTCGAGTTCGGCATCGCCGGCGGCAAGATCGCCGGCACGGTGAAGATGGACGGCCAGCAGGACCCGATTGCTACCACCGCCAGCCTGCGCGTGAAGGATCTCCTGCTGCAGAAGCTGTTCCCGACCATCGAGGCGAGCCAGAAGTCGATCGGCGACATCAACGGCCTGATCGAGCTCGCCGGGCGCGGCGATTCCGTGGGCGAGATGCTGGGCGCGGCGAACGGCAAGGTCGGCCTGTTCATGGACGGCGGCAAGATCAGCCGCTTCATGATGGAGCTGGTGGCGCTCGACATCTGGGGCATCGCCAAGGTGAAGCTGAAAGGCGACGAGCCGGTGCAGATCCGCTGTGCGATCGCCGACTTCGGCGTGAAGAACGGCCTGATGAGCACCAACGCCTTCGTCTTCGACACCGACGTGGTGAACGTCGGCGGCGAGGGCCAGGTGAACCTGAAGACCGAGGAGATGGACCTCAAGCTCAATCCCGAGCCGAAGGATCGCAGCATCGCCTCGCTCAACAGCCCGCTGTTCGTGCGCGGCACCTTCTCGGCGCCGAAGTTCGAGCTCGACAAGAAGAAGATCACGGCGAAGGGCCTCGGCGCGCTGGTGATGGGCGTGCTGAGCCCGGCGCTCGCCGTGCTGCCGCTCATGAAGGAGGGCAGCAACAAGGACAGCCCGTGCGCGCAGATGATCGCCGACGCGACGAAAGAGACCAAGGCGCCGAAGGCCAAGCAGCAGCAGGCGGCGGCCAAGGCGCGCGAGGAGCGCAAGAACAAGGACAAGGAAAAGAAGGACGACGCGGCGACGGGCAGCACCGCGCCGAAGGCCGGCGGCGCGCCGGCGGCGGCGAAGCAGTAGCTACTTCTTCAGGCCGATCACCTGCATGAGGCGCGCGATCGCCGCGTCTTCGCCGGCGATCAGCTCGCCGAATTGCGCGGCCGGCATGAACGCCGGCCGCACGCCGAGGTTCTCGCTCCCTTTGACGAATTCGGCGGAAGCGACCGCCTTGCGGATCGCGCCTTCGAGCTGCGCGACGACCGGCGCTGGCGCGCCGCGCGGCACGGCGATGCCGCGCCACGCCTCGAGCGCGACGTCGACGCCCTGTTCCGCGGCAGTCGGGACGTCGGAGAGCGCGGGGTCGCGGCGGGGAATCATTGCCGCCAGCAGGCGCACCTGCCCCTGCTTCACGGGGCCGGCGAGGGCAGCGGGCAGTTGGACCAGCGCGTCCACATGCCCGCCGACCAGGCTCGGCACGACCTGCGCCGCCCCGAAAGGCACCTCGTTCACTTCGGCGCCCGCGTTGTGGAAGAGCGCCGCGAGGCAAAGATGGGTGTGGCTGCCGATGCCGGAATGGCCGACGCTGATCAGCTTCGGCCTTGCCTTCGCTTCGTCGATGAGCTGGCGCAGGCTTGCCCAGCGCGAGTCCGCGCGCACCGCGATGACGGGCGACTCGACGAGCACCCGCGCCACCGGGTCGAACGCCTTGTAGTCGAAGGCGAGCTGGCCGGAATGGAAGGTGGTCGAGATCGAGTTCGAATTCCACACCAGCGAATAGCCATCGGGCTTCTGCACGGCGACGTGCTTGTAGCCGATCGCACCCCCGGCGCCGGGCCGGTTGACGACCAGGACCCGCTGCCCGAGCTCCTTCGACATGCCGTCGGCCAGCATGCGCGCCGTCACGTCGGCGGAGCTGCCGGCGGGGAAGAGCACGGTGATCTCGATCGGCGCTCGCTGCGGGAAGTCTTGCGCCTGCGCGCCGCTCGCGAAGAATGCGAGCGCGAGGCTAAGCGTGAAGGTGAGTGCAGTCTTCATTTGAGCATCTCCGCAACGGTGACGCGCCGGCCTTCGCGCGCCGATCGGATGCCGGCGAGAATGACCGCCAGCGATGCCGTGCTCTTTTCGCCGTCCATCTCTGGCGCCGTCTCGCCGCGCACGGCGCGCACGAATTCCTCGAGCTCCTCGACGATGCTGTCGTTCGGCGCACAGCGAACCGGGTCGGCCTTCGTGCCGCCGCGGCGCAGGACGCGCAGGCCGCCGTGCATGTCATAGAGGGCGGTGGCTTCCTTGCCGTAGATGTTCATGAGGTAGTACTCGGACGCCGAGGCGTAGCTGGCATTGAGCGTCGAAAGCGCACCGCTCTCATGCTCGAGGATCAGGCTGGCGACGTCCGGGTTGTCGCCGGGCAGGACGAGGCGCACGAACTGTCCGCTCACCGCACGCACCGGCCCCAGCAGGTACTCGAGCACGTCGGTGTAGTGGATGCCGATCTGCAACATCACGCCGCCAGGCATGCCTTCGGCGGTATAGCGCCACGAGCCGAGATCGATCTTGCCGAGGCGATCGCGGCTGATGTTCGCTTCCGCGTTGACGAGCTTGCCGAATTCTCCGATGTGCTGCTTGACCCAGCGAAAGTGCGACTCGCGCCGCCGCTGGTAGCCGAGGGCCAGCACCACCTTCGCCTCGCGGCAGGCTCGTGTCAGCGCCTTGGCGTCCTCGATCGTGTTGGCGATCGGCTTGTCGAGGAACACGTGCTTGCCGGCGCGGGCCGCCGCGCGCGTCGTCTCCAGGTGAACCGCGTTCGGCGTCGTGTTGATGATCGCCTCGATGCTGCGATCGTCGAGGATTTCCTCGTAGCTGCGGGCCGCGCGGCAGCCATACTTGGTGGCGAATTTTTCGCGCTTCTCCGTCGAGCGCGTATAGCAGGCGGCGATCGAGAGCTTGCCGGAGCGCTGGATGGCGTCCGCCAGCACGTCCGACCACCATCCCATGCCGATGCACGCGACCTTCATTGCGCCTTCGCGCCGATCGCCTCGACCGCTTCGCGGGCAACGCGCTCGTCGAATTCCCAGTGGCCGCCGGCCACGCCTACGGCGCCGATGCACTCGCCGCCGAGCAGGATCGGGCAACCGCCTTCCATCGCGGTCCAGCGCTCGGCACCCGCCGCGAGTGCGAGCCCGAGGGCATGCGTGACGTCGAGCGCCTGGCCTTGCGCGCCCTTCGATCCGGTGGCGCGCCGGTTCGACGCCGCGCAGACGGCTTTCGTCGTCGCCGAGTGCACCGTGTGAAAGCGGCCGCCTTCCATGCGCTCGAGCAGCACGATGTGGCCGCCGGCATCGACGATGGCCACGGTGACCGGGATGCCTTCCTGCTGCGCGCGCGAGATCGCCGTCGACATGATCTTGTGCGCGCCGGCGGCGGTGAGCCGCTTTGCGTCCGCGACGTACATGGGTCCTCCTCCTGCGGTATATATTAGTGCATGCCCATTTCGCACATCGAGCACTTCCTCATCGCGGCCGACGACCTCGACGCCACGCGCGACTGGTACGCGCGCGTGCTCGGCATGACGAGCGGCCCGCATCCCGATTTCGGCTTCCCGGTGCACTGGATGTACGTGAACGGCGTCGACGTCGTGCACATCGGGCCGAGCGCGAAGAGCGCGGGCGACATCCAGAAGAAGTATCTCGGCCGCACGTCGCAGGACAGCGGAGCGGGCACCGGCGCGGTCGACCACATCGCCTTCCGCGCTACGGGGCTTTCACAAATGATGCGCCACTTGAAGGCCGAGGGGATCCAGTTCAGCCAAAGAAGGGCCAATGGCCAGGCGCTCTTCCAGCTCTTTCTCTACGACCCGAACGGCATCAAGATCGAGCTGAACTACGCCGCCGAAGAAGCCGAAGGCATCCAGCCGGAGCTGATGGCTTCGGATCTCATCGCGCAACGCTAAGGCTTCATTGCGCTTCCTGCGCGGGCTTGCGGTTTCGGAGCAGCGCAACGCCGAGCACGCCGCCGATGACTGCGGCATAGACCGCCACCCGCCACAGCGGCTGGTGCGCAAAGGCTTCCTTGACCGCCGCCTCGCCGAGCATCATCTGCGCCGCCGTCCAGGCGAGCGCGGCGCCGCCGAGATACAGCAGCGCCGGCACGCGCTCGATCCACGTCAGGATGAAGGTCGAGGCCCAGACCACGATCGGAATGCTGATCAACAGCCCGAGCACGACCAGCACGATGCTGCCCTGCGCGGCGCCCGCGACGGCGAGCACGTTCTCCATTCCCATCACGGTATCCGCGATGACGATCGTGCGCATTGCCGCCCAGAAGCTCACCGCCGGCGGCACATCGGGCTGCGCGTCGTCGTTCGCCGTGAGCAGGCGATAGGCGATCCACACCAGGATTGCGCCGCCCATCAGCATCAGGCCCGGTATCTGGAGCAGCCAGAGGACGCCGACGGTCAGCGACGCCCGTACGGCGACGGCACCTGCGGTGCCCCAGAGGACGGCGCGGCGACGCAATTCCGTTGGCAGATTGCGTGCCGCAAGCGCAATGACGATGGCGTTGTCGCCCGCCAGCACGAGGTCGATGGCGATGATGGCGGCGAGCGCAGCGAGAAATTCCATGCGCCGATTGTGGGAGCGGCGGCGATGCGTGAAAAATGAATTTCCGCGATGCCAGGCATGGCGAATCGCAATGGATCATTGACAGCCGCCGGCGCGCCGGTATGATCGGCGCACCCGTAGGGGAGTAGCTTCCCGCGGGACGGCCGTCAATACGGGAGCAATCCCCGGTCGTCCCGGCAACCCGACAGACAGCGGTTGCAAGCGAGACCTCGGTTCTACCAAAGGAGCCGAGATGTCACGCAGCAAGCTGAAACGTTACTTTCGCCACGGCATGTTCCCGCAGTTGATGGTCTTCGAGGCGGTCGCGCGCCTGGGCAGCGTCACGCGCGCCGCGGCGGAGCTGCATCTCGCGCAGCCCACCGTGTCGGTGCAGCTGAAGAAGCTGTCCGCAGCGCTGGATGTCGCGCTTTTCCAGCAGCGCGGGCGCCGCCTTCACCTCACACCGGCGGGCGAAGCTCTCCTGCAGAGCTGCGCCGAGCTGATCAGCGTCCTCGCGCGAACGGAGGCGCAGCTCGTGCCTTTCCGGCAGCCCGAGGCCCTCATCGCGCTTACGCGCACTACGGGCGTCTATGCCGGCGAGCCGCCGAGCGGCCACGCGTACAATTTCGCGCCTGATTCCGGGACGGAGCCCTAACTGGTGCGGGCTCCGTCCCCTCGATAGATAGGGCTCCGTCCCCGAATGCAAAGACCGATTTCCCGTATCAGCCGTGTGATCCCGCGCGGCGCGACCAGCCAGGTGCAGAACAAGCAGTCGGTGATCGGCGCCGAAGGCTGGGAGATGACGTCCCCGTTTCTCTTTCTTTCGGAGGACTGGTTCGCCGCGCCCGGCGGCTTCGAGGAGCATCCGCACCGCGGCATGCAGACGGTGACGATCGTGCTCGAGGGCGCGATCGAGCACAGGGATCACACCGGCGCGCACGGGGTGCTGCGCGCGGGCGACGTGCAGTGGATGACCGCCGGCCACGGCGTTCTCCACAGCGAGATGCCGCACGGCAAGGAGACGGCTCACACCTTGCAGTTGTGGCTCAACCTGCCGCGCGCGATGAAGATGATCCCGGCGCGCTACCAGGACCAGCGCCTCGCCGACGTTCCGGTCCGCAAGCTCGAAGAGGGCGAGGTGCGCGTCTATGCCGGCCGCTCGGGCGGCATCGAGCAGCCGCACGGCAGCGACTATCCGATGAGCCTGCTCGATATCCGGCTCGGCAAAGGCGCGCGCCTGATGCAGGAGATTCAGCCCAGGGACCGCGGCTTCGCCTATGTGCTATCGGGTGCAGGAAAGATCGGCGACAAGACGGTGCGGACGGGGGACGTGGCGTGGTTCGAGCCCGGAGAAGGAGATGTTCTGGCAATTGCGGCCGAGAGCGATTTCCGCGCGCTCCTCTTCGCAGGCGAGCCGATCCGCGAGCAGATCGTCGCGTACGGTCCGTTCGTCATGAGCACCAGGCAGGAGATCGTGCAGGCCTTCGAGGACTACCAGGCCGGCAGGTTCGTCGCCTAGCGGTGCTATCCTCGCGTTAACCATGGCCACGAAACCCGAGACGGGCGACATCAAGGTCGACCCCAACAGCCTTTACCTGGAAGAAGTCTTCACCGACCGGCGCATCGGCACCATCCGCCGCATGACACCGGTGAAGAAGGATGGCGAGCGCGACACGGCGCGCGCCGTCCTCTACGTCGGCGAGACGCAGGTCCTCACGCCGGCCGGCGCGCTGCCGATCGGCTTCGAGATCGGCGCAGGCTCGCTCGAAGAGGCGGCCGAGAAGTTCGGCCAGCTGGCGAAGGAAGCGATCGAGCGCACCGTGAAGGAGCTGCAGGAGATGCGGCGCCAGGCGGCATCGCAGATCGTGGTGCCGCAGGGTCCCCTGCCGCCGATGACCGGCGGGGGCGGCAAGATCCAGATGCCCTGATTTGAAGGTCGAGCAGCAAGTCCAGGGCTGGCTGTCGGCGGCAAAGCGCGTCGTGGCGCTGACCGGCGCCGGCATCTCGACCGATTCGGGCATTCCCGATTTCCGCGGACCGCAGGGCGTGTGGACGAAGAATCCGCTCGCCGAGAAGCTCTCCAACATCAACCATTACCTCGCCGACCCGGAAGTGCGCCGGGCGTCGTGGCAGAACCGCCTGACGAGCCCGGCGTGGAAGGCGAGGCCCAATGGCGGCCATCTGGCGCTGGTCGAGCTGGAGAAGCAAGGCAAGCTGCACGCGCTCATCACGCAAAATATCGACGAGCTGCACCAGGTGGCCGGCAATTCCCCGCAACTGGTGATCGAGGTGCATGGCAGCATGCGCCGCTTCATGTGCTGGGGCTGCGGCATGCGCGGCCCGATGCAGCTCGTCCTCGACCGCGTGCGCGCCGGCGAGGAAGACCCGAAGTGCCGCGACTGCGGCGGCATTCTCAAGAGCGACACGATTTCCTTCGGCCAGCAGCTCGTGCCCGAGGTGATCGAACGCGCGATGCACGCGGCGAGCGAGGCGGACGTGTTCCTCGCCGTCGGCACCAGCCTGCAGGTCTATCCGATCGCCGGCGCCTTCGACCTCGCGCGCTCGGCGGGCGCGAAGACCGTCATCATCAACGCCGAGCCGACGCCCTACGATGCGATGGCCGACGCCGTGCTGCCCGGCTCGATCAGCGAGGTCCTGCCGAAGATCGTCAGAGGCCCAGGAAGCGCTTCGCGTTCGTTGCGCTGA